>JBNMJP010000066.1:0-8961 GCA_050873905.1 Jutongia sp.
CACCATCTATGTAATGAATAAGCTCACAGAAGTTCTTAACGAGTTGAACATTGATGTAAAAAAATATAATTTATATGAAGATAAACGTGGTATTTCCGTGCTTCCCAAAACATTAAAGGAAGCGGATGGTGTCATCCTTGCCGCTTCGGTAGAATGGCTCGGCATTGGCGGTCTGCTCCAGCAGTTTCTGGATGCCTGCTGGCTGTACGGCGACCGGGACCGCATCAAAAATCTTTATATGTTCCCACTGGTCACGGCTACGGCTGCCGGAGAGAAAACGGCATACCAGACGCTGATCCAGGCATGGGAAATACTGGGAGGCATTCCCTGTGAAGGAATCTGTGCCTATGTGGAAGATTATACCGAATTTGAAACCAACCCGGACTATGCTCTTCTGATCGAGAAAAAAGCAGAGAGCTTTTACCGTTCCTTTTCCAAAAAGATAAAAGTATTCCCATCCAGTACCAATTCCATCTGCGAAAATGCACTGCAACCCAAAACCATGCATCTGACACCACAGGAAAGTGAACAGTTATCCATGTATGTTTCCGACACTAACTATGTTCAGAAGCAAAAAGAGGATATTGAGGAGCTCACCAGTATGTTTAAAGGACTTCTCGGAGACGATGTTGAAGAAGAGGTGATGACTTCGTCAGATATTTCGGAGGATCCTTTCGCTTCATTTTTAAAGGAGCATTTTCAACCTGTAACACCATTGCAGGTATGTTACAATCTCCAGTTTGAGGATGGAAGAGTTCTTTCCCTTGATATTGATAACGAACATCTGGAATGCCGCAATAAAGAAAACCCTTCTGCCAATGTCCAGATCAAGATAAACCACAAAACAGTAAAGCAGCTTATGAGCGGCGAGATAACCATGCATAACGCATTTCTCTCCGGAGCTGTCTCCGCAAAGGGCAATTTCAAACAGATCCGTACGTTTGACACAATCTTTCCCTTTCAAAAAGCTTAAACAACAAGAAAAGAGGTAATAAAAATTATGAGTAAAAAAATGGTAGACGATTGTATTTTCTGTAAGATCAACAAGGGAGAGATTCCTTCCACCACGATTTATGAAGATGATGATTTCAAGGTTATGCTTGATATCAATCCTGCTTCCAAAGGTCACGCTGTGATCCTTCCGAAAAACCACGCTGCAAATCTCTTTGAACTGGAGGATGAAGATGCAGAGAAGCTTTTCAAGGTTGCCCGTAAATGTGCCAAAGCGATGATGGAGGTTCTCCACTGTGACGGTATCAATGTTCTTCAAAATAACGGAGAGGCAGCCGGTCAGACAGTCTTTCATCTCCATGTTCATCTGATCCCACGTTACAAGGGCGACACAGTAAATATCTCCTGGAAACCTGGTACTCCGGAGGAAAATGCCGCCGAGCTTGCAGCTCAGATCAAAGCAGCCGTCAAATAAAATTAAACACAAAACGATCTGGTATTATTGATTTTCTAGGATATTTAACCAAAGATAAGCCCCTTGATTGACAGATGTCCAATATTTGGTACACTTGTCAGCCAGGGGGCTTATCCTGTTTTTCGTACAGATATTAACGGTTATAAATCCGGCACAGTTTTTTCAGATAACGGCAATGTTCCTTCGTAAATGCTCCCGGAAGCATACGCCAGCGCCAGTTTGTTCCCACCGTAGACGGCAGATTCATCCGGGCACGATTATCCAGCCCGAGAATATCCTGCATCTGGAAAATTGCTGTGTTAGCAATACTTGCATAGCCCAGACGGATCATCTCCTTCGGAATCTGTTTCTTTTTCTTAATCTGCAGATAATCCATGACATATTTCAGCTCTTTTTTCTTTTTGGCACCATAAAATCCCATAATCGTCTCATTGTCATGGGTTCCGCCATATACAAGACAATTTGGATCTTTATAATTATGTGGCAGATACTCATTATCCGCCGCCCCATCAAATGCAAACTCCAGAATCTTCATGCCCGGCCAGCCGGTCTTTTGTATCAGTTTCCGGACATTTGGTCCAACCACACCCAGATCCTCGGCAATAATATCCGTTCCCTTTGTTGCCTCTTTGATCACATCCGTCAGCTTTTTGCCCGGACCCTTTCTCCATTTGCCATCCACTGCTGTCGGACAGGATGCCGGAATGGACCAGAAATTTACGATGCCGATAAAATGGTCAATGCGGATCACATCATACAGCTTTGCATTTGCTTCCATCCGCTTATACCACCATCGAAAATGGTCCTGTTCCATTGCTTTCCAATCATAGAGGGGATTACCCCAGCGCTGTCCGTCTGCCGAAAAGCAGTCCGGCGGTACCCCCGCAATATTGATGGGCTTCTTTCTCTCATCCAGTTCAAAAAGATCGGAATGTGCCCATACATCTGCACTGTCCATAGAAACGTACAGAGGAATATCTCCGATCAGACGGATCTTTTTCTTGTGAGCATATTTTTTGAGACGGTTCCACTGCTGGTAAAACTTATACTGGCAAAACTCCCAAAAAGCAATTTCATCTGCCAGCTTTTTCTGCCATTTTTTCACCGCATCTCTCTGGCGGAAACGAATATCCTCCTCCCAAAGCTGCCATTCCTTATTGTCATTTTCAAACTTCAATGCCATATACAAACAATAATCTGCCAGCCAGTATGTATTTTGACGACAAAAGGTACGATAAGAAGACTCTTCCTTATGTTTGCTTCGTTTATATGCTTTTTTCAGTACCTTGAAGCGATTTTGAAAGAGAATAGCATAGTCAATGTCCTCCGGATCCTCTCCCCATGCCTCACATTCTACCTCCTGACTCGTCAGAGGTCCCTCCCGGATCAGGGTATCCAGATCAATAAAATACGGATTTCCCGCAAAGGCAGAAAAGGACTGATAAGGACTGTCTCCAAAGCTGGTAGGTCCCGCCGGAAGCACCTGCCAGTACTTCTGTCCTGCTTTTACCAGTCTATCCACAAAATGGTACGCTTCCTCCCCCAGTGTACCAATACCATAAGGAGAAGGCAGACTGCTGATGGGCAGCAAAACGCCGGCTCCTCTGTCATCTAAAAAATTTTTCTTTTCCATTTTATTCCTTTCTACAGATCTCTTCCAAAGCCGCAATAATATACAGCCAGATTTTTAAACCTGATATCCTCTCCCGATATTTCCGGGATCAATCGCCACTTCATTGAGACTGCCCTTTCCATAGGTCAGCCCGGCATATACCTGCTGACTGTTTTCCATAACCGGTCCCGAGACATCCTGCTTCGCTATCTCCTCAAAGCTTTGCTTCAGTCTTTTAAGCACCCGCTCACAGGAATCCAGATTAACATCCTTCCTGCGCGTGATGGACTTTACAAGCTGCTCATTCACATAACGATATAATGAAACCAGCCTGTAAGATACCGGAAACTGAAAATCAAGACTGCCTCTTAATTCACAAAGAAAGCCCTGCGCCCGTTTTAATTCCACATCTGCAGTGTCAAAGTCCTCCCTGTCAAGTGCCTCCTTTGCTTCCGTAAGACTTCCCAGCATCAATTCATAAATGATCACCACCAGCTCACTGCGGTTTGCCTGACTGATCCGTGTTGTATATATCTTTTTACTTTCCTTATCCATTCTAACTCTGCATTCCTTTCTCAGCCCTCAAATTTCATGCCACCGGAACAACATTTATCAAGCGGATCACATACTTTCAGCCTGAAAAGTTACTGCAGCAATGACATGATCTGCTGTGGTCGGTTATTCGCCTGTGCAAGCATAGATGTCGCGGCCTGCGAAAGCACCTCATTCTGCGTATATTTTGTCATCTCATCTGCCATATCCGTATCACCGATCCGGGACATTGCCTCTGTGATATTCTGGCTGCTGAGATCCAGACTGGAGGTCGTTGTCTCCAGACGATTCTGATAAGAACCCAATGTAGATCTGGCTCCTGACACCTTCTTGATGGCACGATCCATACTATCCAGTGCAAGCTCTGAACTGTACTGTGTACACAGATTGATCTTATCATTTCCATCGGAAGAACGAAGTCCCAGATTCAGACAGGATACTTCCGGAAAATTCATGTTCAGTGTCTGTGATTCATTAGCACCGATCTGTACAGTCATATAACCGGCGTCAAACACTCTCAATTCTGTTTGGCCAACCACATTTGTCTCAATCTGCATCTCAAATCCTTCATTATCACGAATTGTCACCAGATTTCCATCGCTGGAATATGTTGCGGTACTCTCAAAACCATCCTGCAATGTAATTTCTGCCTCTTTTCCTCTGGCAACCTTCTCACCGGTTCCATCAGAATATGTGATCTGTTCCAGACTTCCCGTGGATCTTGTTTTAAACGTCACAGAACCCCCGTTTCTCTCCATATCAATGTTCATAGCGTCACACGCTGCCTGAAGTCTCTCGGCAACGGCATCGTCGTTCATAGATGCCGGAAATTCAATGATTGTTTTATTTAAAGTTATGCTGCTTGGAACAGAGGGCAATGGTACCGTAAGCTCTGCCGGTTCTGCCACCTGATCCACTGTCAGCTTATAATCTCCCTTTTCTACACTCATAGAGGTGTAGATCGGTTTGATATCAATGTTACTGCTCGCAAAGGTACGCGCCGCAGAACCATCTAACAAAGTAGTTCCATTAAACTCGGTTGTTGTTGCAATACGATCCACCTCGTCCAGAAGCTCATCCACCTCTTTCTGAACCGCCTCGCGGTCCTCCAGAGCATATGTATCATTTGAGGTCTGCACTGCCAGTTCTCTGACACGCTGAAGAATATTTTCAATCTCTCCCATGGCCCCCTCAGCTGTTTCAATAATAGACTGACCATCCTCTGAATTGCGGGATGCCTGATCCAACGCACGGATCTGCGCTCTCATTTTATTGGTAATTGCCATTCCTGCCGAATCGTCAGCGGCTTTATTGATCTTATAGCCGGAGCTTAATCTCTCCAGACTTGATGAAAGTCTGGCGTCTGTTTTCTTTAAATTAACGTTTGCCATCTGTGCTGAAATGTTGTGATTAATTCTCATATTCTACCTCTTTTCTGTATTGTCAGTGTCATTCTGCTTCATCGTGTCTATCACATAACGTACTACCGTTTTTGCAACCCGGTACAGAGAGGACGATGGTTCCTTTTCCCCTGCCTTTGTTGTCATAGCCTCCACACGGGACCTGCGGTTCATGCTGTATGATATATTTTTTACGATATAGCCATCCTGCCGCAATGCCTCAGTGAGCTTCTCACCATCTCCTGAAAGTGTATCATATTCCTCGCGGTCATCACACAGGATAAGTCCTTTAACCTCTCCATGCTGAATCCGAAATTCTGCCGATATATTGTCCATATAAATCTGTACTCTTCCGGAGTCCTCTTCTCCCTGGATCAATGTAACATTCATGGTCGTGACCTGTTCTCCTGTCATCACGGGCACATCATAGCTATATCTTCTGGCTCTGCTGCTCTGAAAGATCATACCGGTACGAAGCTGCTTTAAGCCCTGAAGCTCATCACTGGTAACCATCTCTTTTTCATAAGAATGTTCCAGTATCTTTTCCATGCTTCTGCCAAGACGGTCATAGCTCTGAAGCAATGTATCCTCCTGATCCAGAGAATCCGGAATTGTTTCCATTGCCTGCCGCAGTTCTTCCTGATCCTCCTCCGGCAAATCCCGGCGCCGCTCATTGATCTCATGATATACATCATAATTCTGATAAATTAGCTGCTGTGCCGCCTGAATATTATTAATGGTATCCGGAAGTCCCATCTGTTCCAGATATCGGACACTTTCCTGACTCTGCTCCAAAGTCTCCCGAACCTGTGATGCAAGCTGCTCATAAAAACGCTGTTCCAGTTCCGGATTCCCCTCTGTCTGTTTCAATTTCTCATGCAGATCCTCCATAGAATTATCCAGAAGCTGCTCCATATCTCCATCACTTACCTCACGGAGTGCAGCCGGTGTCATCTCATTGAGAATCTGTCGATTCAGACGTTCGTAATATTGCTGTGTATGGTCAGAAGAAGATTCCCCTGAAAATTCCCTGCCGGAAAATGCATTCTCAATCTGCTGTGTAATACTTTTTGCAGTGTACCGTAAATCGGACAGACCGCCAAACTCTTCATCAATCTGCACATCAACGCCTTTTCGTTTTTCTGTTCTCACTGCCCGGAGCAGGTTGCGAAGATTCATGTCCCACCCTGCTTCCAGCACACTTCCAATAGCAGCTCCATCGGAGCTTTCCACCTGATGCATAAGCCGGTAAAGGCCTACATAACCATCTCTTTCCTGCTCTGTCAATCCCTGTTCCTGCTCCAACTTCCACAGATAACGGCTGTATTTTTCCTCGGATGAAACATCCTGCTCATCCGCAAGCTTTGCCAGCCTTTGGTCAAGTTTATCCAGAGACAGATCCAGTGGATTCTCCCCTTCCTGTACCAGCTTCATCACCAGAGAAGGCTTCATATGATCCAACACGGAATTTACCTGTGCATCCAGCTCTTTTACTTTGGTTACATTCTGCTCTGTAATTTCCATGCTGTTATATCCCAAAATACGGACAGCTCTCTGATTCGCCTGTGTATTCTCCATACCAAGCTGTTCCAAAAGCTCAGGCACATTCTGAAATGCCTTCCGGATGGAATCTCCCAGATCTGCCCGAACCTGTGTACCCACAACTTCATAATCTGCCTGATATTGTCTCATCTGTGCCACTGCACTGACAGCTGCTCTGTGAAGTACATTCATCGTCAGAAGATCATATTGTCTGGCGCCTACTCCCAATACAGATGCCGGTGCCTTCCGGATATCCTCCGCTTTGGCAATGGTCTCCTGTACCCGATCCCACTGCGTCTCATCCAGCTTCACATCCGGAAGGATTTCCTGATAATCCTCCTGCTCCTGCTGTCTGAGTTCTTCCACCAGTGCCTTTAATGGAGTGACAGGAATATTGATTCCCTTCTGTGCCATTCTGACCGCAGCCGGAAGGGTCATCCGCAGCCTAATCTCCTCCAGCTGGCGCTGCGTCACCGTGATCATCTCTGAAAAAGTCTGTCTGCTTCCCGTTGCAGAGCCAGCATTTGGCTGCGCTTCAGAAGCTGCTATGACTTTGTCCTGATCCTCCCGTTCACTCTGTCCACTTTTTCGGACATCTGCTGACTGTCTCAGCTGCTGCAGTGTCACGTCATTCTGTCCGATATTCTGTACAGTGTTTTCCACATCCTCCGGTGCGATCTCCTCCAGAGTCTGTAATGCATCCATCGCGATAACGATCTGGCTGTCATCCAGCGATGCCTGCTCCGGCGCTGCTCCTGTCTGCATCGCATATATGATCTGATCTAATACCTTCTGCGGTGTCATATTTTCCGAAATATCCCTCATCACCTGTAAGGCATTGATATTTTCCGGCGTCACGGCAATTTCATTGGCAAACAGCCATTTTGCATCTGCCATCACCGTATCATCCACCGAAATGCCATTTTCCTGCAAAAGCCCGACAAGTTGTCCCTGAAGCTGCTGCCACACCTCATCATCCACCGTGGAAGCGTCCAAAGCTCCCGATGTGGAATACTGTCCGTGATACAGATTCTCGATGGTTGGTGCCATCTGATTCTCCAAAATATGAGCTCTGGCATCCTGTGACAACTCCGGCAGAATAGCAGTCATCTGTACTGCGGATGCCACTCTCGCCACATTCGCCTTTGTCACCGGCAGATCCGCTTCCCGCAAAGCATTTTCAATCTGTGACGGATCCATAAGCTGTGTCACACCCTGCTCCTGCAGATTTTTGATGGTTTCCTGATATTCCTTACTGTTCTCGATATTTTTCTGTACATTCTCCTGCTGCCACTGGCAATTCTCCTTATGACGTTCAATGGCACGGTCAAGTGCTGATGCTTTATATTCTTCCAGAGCTCCCTGCTCTGATTCCATACTCTGATAATCTTCTCCTGTCAGCACAGCAATATTTTGTCCTGCCTGCTGCTTTGCCCCGGAAACCTTTCCGCTCTCATTCAGATGATCAGAAAAAGAATAGGAGGATGCGCTGACCGTTGTCGCGATCATTGCCCTGCTCTCGGAAGAGTCCGCTCTTCCAACCTCTTTCAGTACAATCCTTTCCTTTGACACTTCCATGATCTTAAAATTTCTCGTTTCGCCTTCCGTGGCATTTTGTACTGACGACGCAGGGACTGAGACCTCTGCGCCCTTAAAGCTGATGGAAACCTTGTCCGATACCCCGGAGATCACTCCCTGCACCACCTGGCCACGTCTGCCAATCTGCAGGAAAGAATCCGAGCCAAATGCGGTCTTCCGCCTGCTGACATTGGTGGTCTGCGCTATGATATCATTTACATTCATGTTTCGCTCACCTTTCCAGTCTGTTTGTTTCGTTTGATTCCGTCAACGATACTCTGTTATGTACATCGGCAAAATTCCGAAAAATCTTAAGAGGGAGCAGACCGTTCTATGGATCTGCTCCCTCTTCCATTCTTTCATTCTCCGATATGATCACGAAGAAAAATGTACTGTAACTTTTTTGGAATAATTACTGTAAACCTTTTTTCCTTTTACCATATTGTAAGATCTCACCCGGAAAATATATGTTCCCCGGACGTTTTGTGCTTTAAACGAAAACGAAGCCCTGCTCTTATTCACAAATAACTGGTAAGAATCTCTGGTGATGGAATAAAGCCGGTATTTTCCTCCCTTTTTCTTTCCATACAGATATATGGCCTCGCTGCCCTTCAAATGGTCCGCCCGAAACTTCAACTGACTTCTCTGTTTTTTTACATGCAGTACAGGGGTATCTCCTTTCCCGGACAAATATATCTTACAACGATTTGTAACCACTGGATTCTCTTTCAAACCGGCACCGTTTTCCGGAAATACCGCTTCTACCTGATAATATGCCGTATCTCCCAATGCCAGTGTCGTATCCGTGTATTTTGTACTACCGGCTCCAAGGGTTATGACCGGTACACCGC
>JBNMJP010000067.1:0-8941 GCA_050873905.1 Jutongia sp.
AAATACTGTGAATTACTTTCATTTTTTGGAAAAATGTGTTATAATACATTTATCTAACGGATAGATGACACGAGATTTTGAAGCTGACATATATTTATAGAAAGCAGAGGTGATTATTGTGTTTGATTTTTTAAAGAAAAAGGAAACTTGGAAGGCAACATTTAAGACATTAGGTTCTGCATATAGTTATGCGAAGGTTGGTGACACAATCATCTTGCAGGAGCCAGATTCAGATCTTTCCGAGATTCAGTTCCAGCGTAAACTGGAGGAGGCAATGTATAAATTTAAAGTTGAGATTACACAGGGACCATCTCACACGGAGGGATTTTGGCAGGTAGAACTGGTACGTGCCTGATTGGTTGTGCAGAGATGTAACTGATGAGCGGATGAGTCCGGTCAGTGCCTGAGAGCATTGCCGGGCTCATTTTTTCAATGCATAGGAAAATGTTTGTAATGTAGTGTAAAGCAAGGGCAAAACACTGGTTTTGCCCTTTTTAGTGCATAGGATAATGCTCGTAACGTAGTGTAATGTCAACGAGAATTGCGAAGCAATTCTTGGAGGGCAAAATGCTGGTTTTGCCCTTTTTATCAAATTTCGGGAGGTGGTAGATGAATGGAAATGAAGATGATTGGCAGGATCCACACGGATTTTGTGACAAAATTTGGAGTGCCGAGACAGAGTGGTCTGGTGCCGGAGGTTATGGGAAAGATTATTTTGGAGCCGGAGTACCGTAATCCGGATGCGGTCCGTGGTCTGTCGGAGTTTTCTTATCTCTGGCTTGTATGGGAGTTTTCAAAGGCGGTACGGTCAGATTGGTCGCCGACGGTGCGCCCGCCCCGTTTAGGAGGGAACAAGCGGATTGGTGTATTTGCTACACGTTCCCCATTTCGTCCCAATCCCATTGGGCTGTCCTGCGTCAAACTGGAACGGATCGATCTGGAGGATTCCAGAAAGCCCGTGATCTGGGTGTCAGGCGTGGATATGATGGATGGGACGCCCATTTATGATATCAAGCCATATCTTCCCTATGCAGACAGTCATCCGGAGGCGAAGGGAGGTTTTACAGATGGGACAGAGGCACGGCATGTCATTGTGGAGCTTCCGGAGGAGTTGGTTATGTCCTCCGGGATTTCCAGAGAAAAGCTTCAGGCACTCCGGGGGATTTTGGAACAGGACCCCAGACCACGATATCAAAAGGATCCGAAGCGGGTCTACGGTATGGGTTTTGGGGAATATGAAGTGAAATTTACAGTGCAGGAGGATGTTCTGCGGGTTGTGGAATTTGTGCAGAGAGAAATATAAAAGATAAAGATTTTCGCAATAAGGGCATAGTATTCTGCTATTTGATTCTGATGTAAGACAATAGCTTTGATGGCATGCTGCTATGGGATAAATGACAAGAAAGGAATGGAAAAATATTATGAAATATCAGAAAGCAATTACGTTTAGTTATGATGATGGCATTGAATCAGACCGGAAGCTGGTAGAGATTCTGAACCGTTATGGCATGAAATGTACCTTTAATCTGAATACCGGCATACAGAGCCGGGAGAGCCATTTTGACATTGAGGGCAAGGAGATTTACCGTATGGATCAGGAAACCATTGGGGATCTCTATGCAGGACATGAGATTGCGGTTCATGGTCTGACCCACCGGGCACCCGCCGATATGACCGAGGAGGAGATGGATCAGGAGTTTTTGACAGATATCGATAATATTACCCGGATCTATGGACAGAAACCGGTAGGGATGGCCTATGCCTATGGGGCTTACGATCAGGCAGCAGTGGATTATCTGCAGCGCCATGGGATTAAATACGGTCGTACCGTGGAGGCAACACACAGCTTTGCAGTGCCGGAAAATCCGATTCTGTTAAAGGCAACCTGTCACCATGATGATGAGCGGCTTTTCGAACTGGCACAGCAGTTTCTGGAAAGCGAGCCGGCGTCGGGAGAGCAGCAGTTGTTTTATATCTGGGGACACAGCTATGAGTATTATGTGAAGGATAACTGGGATCGTCTGGAGAAGCTTTGCAGGATGTTTGAGGGCAGAGAAGATATTTTCCGGGGAACCAACCGGGAGTGTCTGGAAATGTTCAGGGCAATCTGACAGAAACAGTACAGGAAGATTGTTGTTGCCATTTTGTTGTGACATATCAGAGAAGTGTTACAGGATTCTCAAGAGTGGGAAGTCTGTAACACTTTTTGTTTATATATGAAATTGTTGATAGGGAGGGAATCACAGATTAATCCCTATCCCAGAAATGGAATCCGATGATAATGCCACCGATAATTATCACGAGTCCAATAATGCACACTGCGCTTAATGTTAATCCTGTTGTCATAATGCTTCACCTCCCCGAAAATCAATAATGTCAGATATTGGATCCTTTTGGTTATTTGTTCTCGTTTCTGCTTATATGTGTTATTATATCATGAAAATGTTGCAGCAAAGAAAATTAATTTTGTGTAGGCAATTTATGCGATTAAAGTACAATGCGTGATGTGATGAAAGCACGATACGTGAAAAGCCCGAAGCTTTTGTTTCGGGCTTTTCAAAGTAACACTCAAAGGAGTGGTCATAAGGCAGAGGGAGCTGCCTCATGACCGAAAATGAAAAAAATGAAAAAGAATCTATAACAAACATTAGTCAGTCGGCTTATTTATTGTTTATGAATTCATTATAGAAAGCAGATGTGATGTAAAATTGTTTAATTTCTAAAAAAACTATGAACTTTCCAAAAACGCTAAAAAAACGATGTTCACAATTATTAAACTATAATGCGATCGATATAATAATAAAAGAATACCTCCCTTGCAGTGGTTCATAGAACAGGCAAACTGCAAAGGAGGTATTTATATAGAATCGGTGAACAAGAAACAAAACATTCGTCCAAGAAAATACGATATTTCTTAGATTAGAAGCAATGGATCATCTCTGACCGTATTTTACCAGAATGTTCTGAATTCTCTCGGTTGGATTCAGAAGATCGCTGATGGACTGATCATGATTTAAGGTATCGATCAACAGAGCGACATATTTGCTCATATCCACAGAGATATAATAATCTCTGGAGAGAAGCTCCTGTGGCTGATATACAAGGTTTGTCGTCATTACGCGATAGATCAGACCCTTTTCTACCGCTTCATCAAACTTGTCCATTCCGTTAGTGAAAAGACCGAAGGTAGCAGCAACAAAGATACGCTTTGCCTTACGGCGTTTTAATTCGGTAGCAACATCGATCATGCTCTCGCCGGAGGAGATCATGTCGTCTGTGATGATCACATCCTTGCCCTCCAGATCGGCACCCAGGAACTCATGAGCGATGATCGGATTACGGCCGTCAACAATACGGCTGTAGTCACGACGCTTGTAAAACATACCTACATCAATGCCAAGGACGTTGGCATAGTACACAGCTCTTCCCAGAGCACCCTCATCCGGGCTGATAACCATCAGATTCTGTGCATCGATCTTAATATCCGGTACATTCTTTAATAGTGCCTTGATAAACTGATAGGTTGGCTGAACCGTCTCAAAACTCTTAAGAGGGATCGCATTCTGTACCCGTGGATCGTGTGCATCAAATGTAATGATACTCTCCACACCCATCTGTGTAAGCTCCTGTAATGCAAGGGCACAGTCGAGAGATTCTCTGCTGGAACGACGGTGCTGGCGGCTTTCATATAAAAACGGCATGATAACAGTAATACGTCTTGCTTTTCCGCCTACGGCAGCGATCAGACGTTTCAGATCCTGATAATGATCGTCAGGGGACATATGATTTACCTGACCACATAACTTATATGTCAGGCTGTAGTTGCAGACATCAACCAATAAAAAGAGGTCATCGCCTCGAACAGATTCGCGGATCAGGCCCTTTGCTTCACCGGAACCGAAACGTGGGCAGACACAGTCGATCAGATAAGAATCTTTACTGTAATCAGCAATAGAAGAAGCTGGTGCTTCCATGCGGGAACGCTCCTGACGCCACTCTACAATATAGTCATTGACGCGGTTTCCCATTTCCCTGCTGCTTTCCAATGCTAAGATTCCCAGATTACCCACAGGTATTGTTTCTGCCAGTTTGTCATGTCGTTTCATGTTATGAAATCCTCCATTCTTACATGTGTGAATTTATGATATTGGGGTTTAATGATACTGCCCGGACAGCTTAAAACACCGTCTGGCAGATTTCATTATGATATATTTTTCGGAGTGCGTGTCCGCAGCTTCTTGAGAGGGCGGATATCGTCTCCGATGATCATACAGAAGTGATAATAGCCGGTGAAACGGGAGAAAATACGCTCGCCGTACCGGTTTAATAATTCCTGAAATGTCAGATTGGTGGAAAGGATCGTGGACTTCTGCTGCAGATGCCTTTCCTCGATGAAATGGTACAGTTCAGAGATAGTAAAGCTGTTTGTGAGTTCGGTACCAAGATCATCTATAATGAGCAGATCACTGTGGATCAGATAATCTGTTTTGGTGCGGATCTGTTCGCTTTCCTCGTCTTTGCCAAACCTGCCTTTCTCTAAAATATCAAATAGCTGTAAAGAAGTCAAGTAAACGACCGTGTGACCCGTGTCCAGGAGCTCTTTGGCAATGCAGTGGGTCAGGAAGGTTTTCCCGACGCCGGTAGGCCCGTAAAATATGAGATTATCATAGGCGTCATCGAAATGCTTAATGAAATCCAGACAGACATCCTTTAATTTATTGATATTTTCCTTCGGAGTTAGAGAAAGATTATCATCAACGGTGGTATCGTCGTAGTATTCACTGCTGAAGGTATCAAAATTTTCCTCTAAAAGAATATCGCTGAGGTTTGCGTTGGCATAGAGGTAATCTGCCTGTGCCTTTGTCAGACAATGGCACGGTTTTCCATCAATATATCCGGTGTCGTGGCAGTCGGGACAGGTGTAAATAGGGGACAGATAATCTTTTGGATATCCGTGTTCTTCCAGAAGTGCCTGTTTTTTCTCAAACAGAGCCTGCATATGCCGGGCATACTGGATAGAGGTAGACTGGGCATTTTCCGGCTGCAGCAGCTCATTCCGGGCCTGTTGGAAAGAAAGATGTATGATCTGTCCCTGAAGTTCCTCTAATTCCGGAATTTCTTTATGAAGAGATTCTGTACGCTGATCCAGAATACGCTGGTTTTTCATGCGTGTTTTATCATACCGATCCATGATACTTCCGTACTGGTTTGCTGAAATACCCATGCTATCTTGTCCTTTCCGTGTGAAAATCGAATTTATAAATTAAACATTTAATAACTGCCTCTCCAAAGCGGCAGTTTCCGCCTGGGAACGCTTATGCTGGACCGTTCCGGAGTCATTGCCGTTGCGCTTTGCTGCTCTCTCGATGGCTTTTTCATTGGCAAAGGCTTCGTCCGCTTTCTGGATATCTGCCAGTGTATGTACACCGGATCTGTGCCAGCGCTCCACGATCGCTTCTGCGTATTTGAAATCTCCATGCTGCAGCTTCAATAAAGTACGGTTGCAGGCTTCGAGAATGACACTCAGATCCATGCTCCACTGATTCTGCCAGCGGTCAACAAAATCTTTCTCGATGGCGGCCAGAGGACGTCCCAGTGCCATTGCTTTGGAAACAGCATTATAGGTGGTGTTGTACTCGATGGTTGCGTTTTGCGCATCATCCGGTGTTTTTACATGCTTTTCGTCCCATGCAATCGCTACTTTCTCAATGTAGCTTGTGCTTGTCTTTCCAAGCGAAATGCAGTATTCGTAAAGATGCAGGATCAACTCGGAAGAAAAATGGAGTGTGTCATATAAATATGTAATAAGCTGTAACTCTTTCGGTTTGATCGGACGCCCAAGATAGCTTTCTACTACATTGGAGGTCCAGCAGAAGTCGTCATTATCCGCCAGACGGTTCATCTGCTCTGTAGTCACCTGAATGGTTTTGTGGTTTCGTTCCGGTTTCACCTCTGCAGCGAGGGCAGAAGGCGAGGCCAAAGTCTCTGTTTTTGGCACAGAAGTGGCCTTTGTCTGCACCTGCTTTGGCTCAGAGGCCTTGGCGTGGCTGTCAGAGTTGTCTTTGGTGGCAGGATGATTGTCTGACGCAGCCGGTTCCAATGAAGCGTGTCCGTCCTTACGGGAGGATGCAGCTTTGTTGATAGAGGCAACGGCAGTATTTCCGGCACTCGCGGAAGCAGAGGCGGGAGAATGCAGTGAACTCTGAACCGGCAGTGTTTCATCCGGATTAAGCACATCAATCCCCAGAATATCTGCTCCGTCCTCACTTCGTGTGATCCGCATTAATCCCTGCTTCTCCCAGTAGTTTAACGCACGGATCACGTCCTTCTCTGTATTTTCCATTTGATCGGCCAGAGAAGAGATCGACAGATCCTCCTCGCCTGCCTGAATGCATTTGGAAAGGTACAGGTATACCTTGACATAACTTCCGTTTGCCCGAAGCATATATTTTTCGATAAATGTATTGTGAATGGATGTCACCAGCGGTATATGGTTGGAGCACAGCAGTATATTGTCCATGAAAATCCTCCGTTCTGAGCAGTTCCTATTCATAAGAAATCTGCTTTGTATCTCAAGTCTGTATCCTATAATAACACAAAGAAAAAAACTTGCAAACACCGATAAACAGTGGGTTTCTGTGGATTCTCAATTGTGGATAATGTGAATAATGTGGAAGAGATTCGTGAAATCCCTGTGAATCTCTGGGTTTTATAAACAAAAATTATCCACAATATTTGTCGACAGTTTTTGACAAAAAATTGTGGATAATGTGGATAACTTATTTTTTAATCAGATCTTCTCCGATAGATACAACATTTCCGGCACCCATAGTTATCAACAGGTCACCGTTGATACATTTTTCTGATAAAAATTTTTCGATCTCCTCAAAAGATGGAAAATAATAGGCATCTTTTCCGAGTTTTTTGATCTCTTCCTGCAGTGTGCGGGAAGAAATATCGCCCGGATCGTCTTCTCTGGCAGCGTAGATGTCCGCCAGAACAATATTTTCTGCCTGGGACAGAGCCTGTGCAAACTCCTTTAAAAGAGCGCGGGTACGGGAATAAGTATGTGGCTGGAATACGCACCACAGGTGTTTATGTGGATATTTCTCCGCAGCGGTCAGGGTCGCTGTGATCTCTGTCGGATGATGTGCATAATCGTCCACCACGGTTACCCCGTTGAAGGATCCTTTCAGCTCGAAGCGGCGCTCTGTACCCTCAAATGCCAGAAGTCCCCGCTTGATAGAATCCATATCCATATGATAATACTGTGCCAGAGCAATGGCAGACAGAGCATTGGCAATGTTGTGGCGGCCGATGACATGAAGGTCGATGGAAGTCTCTTTGGTTCCATTATGGATCAGGTCGAAATGACCATAGCCGTGCTCATCAAAAGAAATATTATCAGCAGAATAATCGCAATCGCTTGTAAGACCGAATGTGATCACCTGACAGGCAAGCCCGTCTGTGATCTCTGCCAGATCCGGAATCTCGCCGTTTACAATAAGAACTCCGTGCTCCGGGATAAGCTCGGCGAAACGGCGGAAGGAATGACGGATGTCGTTGATATCCTTGAAGAAATCCAGATGATCCGCATCAATATTCAGGATAATACCGGCTGTTGGGTGAAATTTCAGGAAACTGTTGGTATATTCACAGGCTTCGGTGATAAAATCCTGGGAATGTCCCACACGGATATTGCCGTCGATCGCTTTCAGGATACCGCCCACGGAGATCGTTGGATCCTTCTGTGCCTCCAGAAAAATATGGGATACCATGGAGGTGGTAGTTGTCTTACCGTGAGTGCCGGAGATCGCAATGGCATTTTGGTAATTTTTCATTACCTGTCCTACCATTTCGGCACGCTCCATCATAGGAAGTCCCATTTCCTTTGCAGCTTTGAATTCCGGATTGTCCGGATGGATCGCTGCCGTGTAAACAACAAAGTCGATGTCGTCGGTAATATTTTCTTTGGACTGGCCATATATTATATGGATACCGAGTGACTCCAGATGGTCTGTAATCTTACTTTCGTGGGCATCGGAGCCGTGTACCTGAAAACCGTAATCGTGCAGAAGCTGGGCGAATCCACTCATGCTGATGCCGCCGATTCCGATGAAATATACATTTGCCGGATGGTTAAAGTCGATCTGATACATAATAAAAACCACGCCTTTCTTCTATATATAATATGTAATGTTCTTCATTTATTATAACGAATAAGAGGAAAATTACAATTCTTTTATTGGATATTTATAGAGGGATGGAATGGAAAAAAGGATTTGTTCTGTTATTCTATGATAACACCTGTGGGTGTTGTGCATTTTTTTGCTTGAAAAAGGAGGTGAAATGTAATAATCTGGTAAAAATTAGTCAAAATATCTAAAAAATAGAAAAAATTTCCAAATTATTTGTCAAATTTATTCCCAATTTATGAAAAGTGTGTTATAATACAATTATTCTGAACAACAAGGGGTGATATCGTGATAAAGAAAGAAATGATTGCAATGTTACTGGCAGGTGGGCAGGGCTCTCGTCTTGGAGTACTCACAGCAGATGTTGCAAAGCCTGCAGTTTCATTTGGTGGCAAGTATCGTATTATCGACTTTCCATTAAGTAACTGTATTAATTCGGGGGTAGATACAGTTGGAGTTCTGACTCAGTATCAGCCGTTGCGTCTGAACACTCACATTGGAATTGGTATTCCGTGGGATCTGGACAGAAATGTCGGCGGTGTTTCCATCCTGCCGCCGTATGAGAAGAGCACCAGCAGTGAGTGGTATACAGGAACTGCCAATGCGATATATCAGAACTTACGATATATGGAGCAGTACAATCCTGATTATGTGCTTATTCTGGGTGGAGATCATATTTACAAGATGGATTACGAGGTTATGCTTGACTTCCATAAAGCCAACAATGCAGATGTTACGTTAGCGAC
>JBNMJP010000068.1:0-8860 GCA_050873905.1 Jutongia sp.
CGCTCTTGGAGCAAACCCTGCACAGGCTGTTAAAGCAATCGCAGAAGCTGAAGCATATAACGGACCATCACTGATCATCGGTTATGCACCTTGCGAACTCCACGGAATCGCTAAGGGTGGTATGAACCACTGCCAGGAGGAGATGAAGAAGGCTGTTAAGGCTGGTTACTGGAATCTCTTCTCATTCAACCCTGCTCTTAAGGCAGAGGGCAAGAATCCATTCAGCTTCACATCTGAGAAGGGTGTAAACTTCGATGATTATCAGGCATTCCTGAACAACGAGGCTCGTTACACTCGTCTGATCAAGCCATTCCCAGAGAGAGCTGAGAGACTGTTCAAGGAGTCTGAGGAAGCTGCAAAGGCTCGTTATGAGCATCTGCAGAAGCTGGTAGAGCTTTACAAATAATTCTACCGGATCAGACTTGTCGAATGACAGGATTTTGATGAAATAAGTAACTACGAGGAGGTTGTTGCAACTATGCAGCAGCCTCCTTTTTTTAGGGTATAGGAAAATGCACGGAACTTAGTGCAAAGCCAACGAGAATTGCGAAGCAATTCTTGGAGGGCAAAACGCTGGTTTAGCCTTTTTGTACAGATAGAAAATTTTTTGCTGATTTAGGAATGGAGAACACAATATGAGGGAAAATAATATATTAATAACAGAGATGATGAAGTATTATACCGGAGATCCCAAAAGGATCCAGCATTTTATCAAGGTATATCAATTTGCAAAAATGATCGGAGAGATGGAGGGGCTGCCGGAGGAAGAACAGCATATTCTGGAAACAGCCGCGATCGTCCACGATATTGGGATCAAGCCGGCAGAGGAAAAATACGGAAGCTGTGGTGGGAAGCTGCAGGAGCAGGAAGGACCGGTAGTGGCAGAGAAAATGCTGCAAAGACTTGGTTATGGACCGGAGGTAATTGACAGAGTGTGTTATCTGGTGGGACATCATCATACCTATGATACGATCAATGGCAGCGATTACCGGATTCTGGTGGAGGCCGATTTCCTGGTCAATCTCTATGAGGATGGTGTATCAAAGGATGCCGTAAAGAATGCATACGACAAAATTTTCCGGACAGAGACCGGTCGCAGAATGTGTTCCCTCATGTTTTCTGTATAAATACCACCGAAGAGCCGACTTTATTCAAATTATCTTGTCACATACGCTGAAAATAAACAAAATCGGGAAAATGGGTTTTCAAATGTGTGATTTTGTGATAAATTGATTGTCGGAGCATTATCGAAAGATAACAGACAGAATTTGTCAGATTGGTGATAAGTTATCATAAAAATCTGGCAGACAGATTACGAGAATGAGAATAAAGGAGTCGGAAAAATGATTAAGGTAGTAAAGTTTGGTGGAAGCTCTCTGGCAAGTGCATCACAGTTTTCAAAGGTAGGCAAGATCATCAATGCAGACCCGGAGAGAAAATTTGTTGTTCCAAGTGCACCGGGAAAACGGAATGACAAGGATACCAAGGTTACGGATATGCTGTATGCCTGCTATGCACTGGCGAAGGAGGACAAAAGCTTCAGCAGTGCATTAAAGAAGATCAAGGAGCGTTATGAGTCTATTATCAACGGTCTTCATATGAAGCTTTCTTTGGATGAGGAGTTTAAGACCATCGAGAAGAATTTTGCAGAGAAAGCCGGAGAGGATTACGCAGCATCCCGTGGAGAGTACCTTAATGGTATTATCATGGCGAATTATTTAGGATATGAATTTGTAGACCCGGCAGATGCGATCCGATTTGACGAGGATGGCAACTTTATGCCGGAGGAGACAGATAAGCTGCTCAAGAAGCGTCTGAAGGGTGTGGAGAGAGCAGTTGTTCCGGGATTTTACGGAGCAAAGGCAGATGGTACGATCAAGACCTTCTCCAGAGGCGGATCTGACATCACAGGTTCCATCGTATCCAGAGCGGTGCATGCCACAAGCTATGAGAATTGGACCGATGTTTCCGGTTTCCTGATCGCTGACCCACGTATTATTGATCATCCGGAGCCGATCAAGATCATCACATATCGTGAGCTTCGCGAGCTTTCTTATATGGGTGCAAGTGTTCTTCATGAGGATGCCGTTTCCCTGTTCGTCAGGCAGGTATTCCGATCAATATCAGAAATACAAACGCACCGGAGGATGAGGGAACATGGATCGTAGAGAGCACCTGTCATCATTCCGCATATACGATTACCGGTATCGCAGGTAAGAAGGGATTTGTTGCAGTCAATGTCGAGAAGGACATGATGAACTCTGAGGTAGGCTTTGGCCGTAAGGTGCTGACTGCTTTTGAGGAGAATGGTATTAACTTCGAGCATATGCCGTCCGGTATCGACACCATGACAGTATTTGTCCATGAGCCGGAGTTTGAGCAGAAAGAGCAGAAGGTAATCTCTGCGATTCATCGTCTGGCACATCCGGACACCATTGATCTGGAGGCTGATCTGGCATTGATCGCAGTAGTAGGCCGTGGCATGAAGTCGAACCGTGGTACAGCAGGACGTATTTTCTCTGCACTGGCACATGCTAATATCAATGTAAAGATGATCGATCAGGGATCATCCGAGTTAAATATTATCATCGGTGTCAGCAACGAGGATTTCGATGATGCAATCAAAGCAATTTATGATATTTTTGTAACAACACAACTGTAAAGAGACAATCCAATCAGAAACGAGAGGAGGATTATTATGGCAGTCGTTCATGTAACAACAGATAATTTTGAACAGGAAGTAATGCAGTCAGATAAACCGGTACTCATTGATTTTTGGGCGGGCTGGTGTGGTCCGTGTATGATGCTTGGCCCTGTAGTTGAGGAGCTGGCAGAGGAAGTGACGGATGTCAAGATCTGTAAAGTCAATGTAGACGAGCAGATGGATCTGGCACAGCAGTTTAAGGTGGTAAGTATTCCGATGCTGATCCTTATCAAGAATGGTCAGGTTGCGGCGAAGGATATCGGTGTCAAGAGTAAGGAAGAGCTTTTGGAATTTATACATCAGTAAAAGGCTTGAAAAAGCGTTGCATTTTCTGAGTGAAAATTGTCAATGATAACAGAGTGAAAATACAGAAAGCAGGCAGATATGCCTGCTTTCTTGGGGCATAGGAAAATGTTCGTAATGTAGAGCGAAGCAATTCTTGGAGGGCAAAGCGCTGGATTTGCCCTTTTTGCTAATTGATCGGGTGGATAAAATAATTTGAGACAGGATTTTGGAAAAATCCTGATATAGGAGGGCTTATGGCAGACAAAATATATGATGTTGTGATCGTAGGTGCAGGAACGGCGGGACTATCCGCAGCTATTTATGCATTGCGGGCAGGCAAGAGCGTACTGGTACTGGAGGAGAAAATGTATGGCGGCCAGATCGTGGTGACACCGGAGATTGAAAATTATCCGGGTATTGCCAAAATATCCGGTTTTGAATTTGCACAGGGGCTGTATCAGCAGGCAAAGAATCTGGGAATGGAATATCAGACCGGCAGAGTGTTGAAGGTGCAGAAAAACGGGGAGATATGCAGTGATCAGGATCTGGAAGCGGCAGAATGGAAAGAGGAAGAGGCAGCGGCTGGGGACGGAGAGCAGAAATCCGTTGACGGAAAAGATTCCTGCAGACCGGTCTTTCAGATCCGTGCAGAAAAAGGAGATAAACAGGAGAATTATCAGGCACAGAGTGTGATCCTGGCGACAGGAGCCAAAAACCGTCCTCTGGGACTAAAGGAGGAGCAGGAAATGGTGGGACACGGAATATCCTATTGTGCTACCTGCGATGGCATGTTTTTCCGGGGAAAATCGGTGGCGGTGGCAGGAGGCGGCAATACCGCACTGGAGGATGCGTTGTTTTTATCACAGTATTGTGAAAAAGTATATCTGATCCATCGCCGGGAGGAATTCCGTGGAGAACCGGAAAAACTAAAAAATCTGGAGCAGAAAGAAAATGTAGAGATCCTTCGTTCCTGTACGGTGACAGATCTGGACAAAGATGAAGACGGAAATCTGAAGCAGCTTCATATATGGAATAAAAAGACGGAAAAGGAGCAGCTCCTTTCGGTGGCAGGACTTTTCGTAGCAGTGGGGCAGATGCCGGATAATGAGGAATTTGCAGAGCTGGCAGCCCTGGATGAACAGGGTTATATCCATGCCGGAGAGGACTGCAAGACTGGGACGGAGGGCGTGTTTGTAGCCGGAGACTGTCGTACCAAGACAGTACGTCAGTTGACCACTGCAGCAGCGGATGGTGCGGTAGCGGCACTGGCAGCATGTGAATATCTGGGATGATTTATTCCTGGGTGTGTTCATTCCGGTATTTTAGAGGCGGCACACCCATGAACTGCTTAAACTTGCCGGAGAAATAATTGCCGTCCGGGTAACCGCTCCGGATAGCGATTTCCGTTACCGGCAGATCGGTGCTGCGAAGAAGCCTTGCGGCAGAACGGATGCGCAGGGTATGGAGATATTTCAGGGGACTGGTGCCGTAAATGTCGTGGAATACCCGGCGGAAATGGCGGGAGGACATACCGGACATGGAAGCCAGATCTTCAATGGAGATATCTTCCCGGAAGTGGTACTCCATATAAGCGGCAGTATTGGCAAGGGACACGGCATTGTCGTTTGGTTCCCGGCGGTCGTCTCCGGCGATCCGTGCCAGAGAAGTGATCATCTGCAGGAAAAGACCGCTTGTCATACTTTGGAAGCCGGCGGGATGTGAGATGTATTCGTGATGGATCCGGGTGATCAGGCGGTCAAAGTCCTCGAAGCGTTCCGGGGAGAGGCGGAGACGTGACTGGAAGCCGTTCTGCTGTGTCAGTGCGGGCTCGATAACGAACAGGGAATGATAACCGGGCAGGGATTTGATATCGCCAAAATCCCGCAGAAAATAGTCCGGCTGAAACATAATATTGCAGATCCGGAAATGATGCGGATCCGTATAACCGTGGGATGTATTTTCATTGATGACAAATACATCCCCTTTTTGGATGGAATATTCCTCGTCGTTGACAATATGGGTCGCGTGGCCGCCCAGCACAAAAACCAGCTCGGAAAAGTCAGCATGGGAATGGAGAAACATATTTTCGTCATGATGACCGTACTGGATATAAAAAGGAAAATCCTTCTGGGTCGTAAAATAGTGAAGATGCATTTCTGAATTCATCCTTTGTATCCTCCATTCTGTCATTCCGGATGATGACACAGATTTCAGTCGTCTTAACAGGATCCGGTCATGTCCGAAATGTCAAGATTAGTGTCCGTATTATTCTAGCGGATCCGCTGTTTATTTCGTATGATTATACTACAACATAAGAAATGTGTCAAAACACAGAATGCCTGGAAATATTGAAAAACAGGAGGTTTTGTGACAGACACAGGAAACGGAAATAATCCATAGCAAATCAATGAAAGAAACAGGAGGATATAAAAAATGGCAAATCCGTATTTACCAAGTTGGGAGTATATCCCGGATGGAGAACCGAGAGTATTTGGAGACCGAATTTACGTATATGGTTCCCACGACAGAGTGGATTCTGATGAATTTTGTGATTATAAACTGAAGGTGTGGTCAGCACCTGTGAATGAACCGGGCAAGTGGGTATGTCACGGTGACGCATTCCACACAAAGGCAGACAGGGACCACGCTTCGGACATCGACTGGTCCGAGAAATGTCTCTACGCACCGGATGTGGTAGAAAAGGACGGTAAGTATTATCTTTATGCATATGTTCTGGATTCCAAGGGATGTGTGGCAGTCAGTGATAAGCCGGAGGGACCATTTGAATTATTGTCCCGTTATGAGTATAATATCCCTAAGCACTATGACAATGGTACCTTTATCGATCCGGGTGTGCTGGTGGATGATGATGGTAGAGTATATGTATATTGTGGTTATCTGGGCTCCTATATGTGTGAGATCAACGGAGACAATATGTATCAGGTGATCGACGGCACTTATCAGGAAAATATCATTCCAACCGATGAGCCATGGAATTTCTTTGAGGCATGTTCTCCGAGAAAGGTAGGAGATACATACTATCTGATCTATTCTCCAAAGAGAGGATGCCAGCTTGCGTATGCAACCTCGGATTCTCCAACCGGACCATTTACTTATCGTGGTTATATCGTGGACAATGGCATTGATTTTCCGGGTGGCAATAATCACGGCTCCATTTGCAAGATTGGCGATCAGTGGTATATTTTCTATCATCGTATGACCAACGGAACGATCATGTCCCGCAGAGGCTGCGTGGAGAAGATCGAGATCCTGCCGGATGGAACGATCCCACCGGTGGAGATGACATCTCTGGGCTTTGAGGATTCCCTGAATCCATATGAGCTGACACAGGCGGATACGGCATGTGTCCTGAAGGGCAGTGAGCAGCTTATGATCACGGAGATCGATGCTTTTACCAGAGTGATCACCAATATCACCGAGGGCTGTGTGATGGGCTGGAAGTATTTTGATTTCGGCGATGATTTTACCAATGGAACCATGACATTATCCTTAAAGATGCAGCCGAGAGGATGCAGCGGCAGAATTCACGTATATCTGGATGATCCGGTCGACGGAGAGAAGATTGGAACGATTGGGTTTGGTACCGGAGATCATGTGGCAGAGGGCATTATGCGCATGGTCACAGGCAGACATGCGGTATATTTTGTGGCAGAGGATGCACATAGTGGATGGGCAAAGAACAGTTTTACGGGCAGACAGCTTTTAGATCTGGAGGCGTTTGTATTCCGTAAATGATCAATGAATCGGAACTAAAAATGCAGGGATGCTTGTGAGAAAGATCTCGTGCAATAGAATTAAATAATAAGCAATGTAAAATTTAAGAAAGATAAGGGAGATTTAAAATTATGATGATCAGTAATCCTGTACTCCGGGGCTTTTACCCGGATCCAAGTGTATGCAGGGCAAATGGCAAGTATTATATGGTATGCAGCTCCTTTGAGTATTTTCCGGGAGTTCCTCTGTTTGAGAGTGAGGATCTGGTGCATTGGACACAGATCGGCCACTGTCTTACCAGAAGCACCCAGGTAGAATTAGAGCGTATCAACAGCTCCGGTGGAGTGTTTGCACCGACGATCCGTTATCACGAGGGACGTTTCTACATGGTGACTACCAACGATACCTATCACAAAAACTTCTATGTATATACCGATGATATTTACGGGGAGTGGTCTGAGCCTGTATTTGTGGATCAGGGAGGCATCGATCCTTCTCTGTTCTTTGAGGATGGCAAGGCATATTTTATGAGCAACGGCAGTGACGAGGATGGCAATGGATGCATCTTCCAGTGTGAGATCGACATTGCAACAGGAGAGCGTCTGACCGAAAGCAAGCCGATCTGGAAAGGAAATGGCGGCCGTTATCTGGAATCGCCGCATCTGTACCATATTGGGGACTGGTATTATATTACAGCCGCAGAGGGCGGTACAGAATATGGTCACATGATCACCTATGCAAGAGGAAAGAGTCCCTACGGTCCATTTGAGTCATATCCACTGAATCCGGTTGTGACAAACCGTGATCTTGGCGGACACCAGAGTCGTATTCAGGGTATCGGCCATGGTGATCTGGTTCAGACAGAGGACGGTACGACTTTTATCGTATGTCTCGGCTTCCGTCAGGAGGGGATGTGGATGCCGTTCCATCATCTGGGACGCGGGGTATTTCTTGTTCCGGTACAGTGGCAGCAGGACGGATGGTTTACTGCCGGTGTGAACGGCAAGGTGGAGGCTGAGATGGAGATGGATCTCAACGCTTCCGGTGAGGATACCTGCTATGACGTTTCCTTTGAGAAGCTGGGAGCGGACAGCCTCAGATGGTGCCACTTAAGAGCATATGATCAGGCAAATTATCAGTTTACAGATAATGGTGTGAAGCTTCGGGGCAATCATTTCACATTGGATGATGTGGATGCACCAACCTTCCTTGGTGTGCGTCAGTCTGAGTTTGATACGACATTGGATGTGACTGTAGGCGGTAACTCTCCGGAGGCAGGTGTGACCTTCTATCTGTGTGAGGATCATCATTATGATCTGTATCTGGCACAGGCGGATGGAGGCTGCAGAGCAGAGCTTCGTCTGACTACCGGTGATGCACAGTGCGTTAAAACTTCTGTTCCTCTGGAGCAGGGGCAGCAGGAGGTTAAGCTTCATGTGGAGTCTGACGGGGAGTTTTATATCTTCTTTGCAGAAATTGCCGGAGAGAGAAAAGAGCTTGGTAAGGCAAGAACCAAATATCTTTCTTCAGAGGTGGCAGGCGGTTTTACCGGAACGGTCATGGCAATGTATGCCGTAAATCCGGAGGAAAAGGAAGATGCCTGGGGCGAGTTTACCGGCTTAAACTGGACTATGAAAAAGTGGGTAGACAATGCGTAAGTACAGAGAGGAAGTTTTCCATGAACCGTGATGAGGAATTTCTGGCAAAAAGAATTATTGATCTGGCGGATCAGTCCTACCGGACCGGGTTATATACTTATACGGGATTTTTGAACCAGCAGGAGCAGGCGGTATATGACAGCGTCCGAAAGGATGCGGCGCCTGTGACAGCCACACTGTTTGGCGGTGTGGAGGGCTGTGAACGGCAGGTGCTCCGTTTTGGAGATGAGGAAAGTCTGGGATATGATGCGGGATATCCAATCTGCTGCATTGAAATCCGTCCGTTGATCGAGAAGTTTTCCGATGCACTGACCCACCGGGATTATCTGGGAGCACTGATGCATCTGGGAATAGACCGCAGCACCCTTGGAGATATTATGATACGGGACAAAACGGCATATCTGTTTTGTCTGGACAAGATGGCATCGTTTATCGTAGATAATCTGGATCAGGTGAAGCATACCCATGTGAAATGCCG
>JBNMJP010000069.1:0-8850 GCA_050873905.1 Jutongia sp.
CGAGATCATTCAATCCGGAAAATGTCTGATCGCTGCTGCGAATCCGGATCTCATGGAGAATTATATTGAGAAGGATGACATTGTGATTCTGGGAAATCGTTATGAATCCCAGCTTTGTGCCATTGAGATGGGAGCAAAATGTATTATTGTATGTGATGGTTCTCTGGTATCCTTTACGATCAAAAAACTGGCAGAGAGTAAGGGCTGCTTTATAATAAAGACGCCATATGACACATACACAGCAACACGACTGGTCAATCAGAGTATGCCGATCCGTTATTTTATGAAACAGAAGGCGTTGATCACATTTCAGCGAAATGATTATGTGGATGATATCCGGGAGACCATGGCCAAAAAACGATATCGTGATTTTCCAATCATGGATCTCAATGGAAGCTATTATGGTATGATCTCCAGAAGAAGTCTGTTGGGAGCCCGTAAGAAGCGTCTGGTTCTCGTGGATCACAATGAAGTGACACAGGCAGTGGATGGTCTGGATGAGGCAGAGGTTCTGGAGGTGATCGATCATCACAGGATTGGAAGTCTGGAGACTATGAATCCGGTATATTTCCGCAATCAGCCATTGGGTTGTACTGCAACGATCATATATCAGATGTACCGGGAGCAGGAAATGAAGATCAGTAAAGAAATTGCCGGTCTGCTTTGTTCTGCGATTCTTTCAGATACGTTGATCTTCCGTTCTCCAACATGTACAGAGACGGATAAGAAAGCGGCATATACGCTGGCACAGATTGCAGGAATCGAGCCGGAAAGTTATGCTGCGGAGATGTTTGCGGCAGGAAGCAATCTGTCAGCGAAAACACCGGAGGAGATATTTTATCAGGATTTCAAAAAATTTGTGGTGAATGATGTATCCTTTGGTGTTGGGCAGATCAACTCCATGACTCAGAAGGATCTGGAGGATGTCCGGGAGAGAATGATCCCATATATGGAAAAGGCTCTGACGGCCCATTCAATCCCTATGTTGCTTTTTATGCTGACAGATATTCTGCAGGGTACCACGGAACTGCTTTGTGCCGGTAATGGGGCAAAGCAGCTTGCGCTGGAAGCATTCCATTTGCCGGAGGATACCGGTCAGATCATTTTGGAAAATACAGTATCACGGAAGAAACAGCTGATTCCGGCATTGATGCAGGCGATTCAGCAGTAATTCAATGAGGAAAAGCGTCAAAAATATAGGGGATCCTGTTGAAAGAACTGGAAATTGTAAGAAAATTGACAGAGATTTGACATAAACAGGGAATAAACTAATTACGGAAACTATTAATTTCAATATAAATCGCAAGAAAAGGGGGAAAGAAAGCGATATGTTTCAAGGGGAAAAAAGAACAACAAAGAAAAACAAAATGATGTCAATATTGCTGGCATTAGCGATGCTGGCGGTAGAGCTGCTGGGAGTGATGCCGGTAAAAACGGCTTCAGCAGCCGGTAATACGGCAGATCTTCGTATTATGTTTACCACAGATCTGCATGGACAGGTTGTGGATGTGGATTATTCAAAAGGAACTTTATTTGCCAATGGGGGATTGACAAAGGCATCTACTTTGTTATCAAAGGCGAAAAGTGAAGTGCCGGATGGCAATACACTTTTGTTTGATCTGGGGGATGTAATGTATGATTACACCACGGACTATATTTATGAGCATGACCAAAATGAGATCCAGCCAATTTATCAGGCAATGTCCTCTTTGAATTATGATGCCATCATTTTGGGAAATCATGATTATGAATATACATTGCCATATATTCAGAAGCAGTATGAGGCAACCGGTCTGAAGGATAAGGTTATTGCTTCAAATATTACAGATGCGGTGACAGGGAAGCATGTATTTAATGAGAATAAGATCATTGAAAAAACACTGACCACGGCAGACGGATCTCAAGTGACCGTGAAGGTAGGTGTGATCGGGGAATCAATTCCGACATTATCGAAAAAGAGATGTGATTACACAGGTGTTCTCGCCGGCGAGGATATGGTTGCCAATGTACAGAAGGAAACCAAGATCTTAAAGGATGCAGGAGCAGATGTAGTTGTAGTTCTGGCGCATTCCGGTGTGGGCGCAGAGCAGCCGGCACTGATGGATGAAAATGTTGGATATGCGTTGACAAAGATTGACGGAGTTGATGCGGTTTTGTGTGGTCATCTACATTCCAATTTCTGTGCAGACGGAACAACAAAATACGATAAATATCCGGGTGTTGATACCGAGAATGGATTGGTGAACGGAAAGAATCTTGTCATGGTAGCCAACAGCGGACAGGGAATCGGTGTGGTTGATCTGGGAATTTCCCAAAATAAGGAGATTGTTACCAGACGATCTCAGATTCGTAAAACCAAGGTTAATACAGCCATTGATCAAAATATTGCGAAATATATGGACAAATGGGGATCGGTATTTGCGGCTGACTGTACCGAGGTGCTTGCGGAGATCAAATCAGATGCAAGATGGCAGAATTATCTGGGTACAGTGGAGGACAGCAGTCCGATCCAGCTGTTAAACGATATGGCAATTTCTTATGGTATGGAATATCAGAACAACGATAACACAGACTGTAAGGGACTTCCTGTTGTAGCAGCTTCCCGGTATTCGAAGTACGGTGCGGGGAGTGGCGTTGATTATTATGATATTAAGGACGCATTCACAAGTGCAGATCTATATCAGCTGATGAATTACCGGATACAGTTGTGGCGCTACAAGATAACAGGCGCAGAGTTGAGAGAATGGTTAGAGTGGTCGGCCAGTGCTTATGAAACAGCCGGAAGTAATGTAATCTCCGGTTCTGCGATCAGTAGTCCGAATCCGGCAGAAACTCCTGGCATCACTACACCGGGGGCTGTCACAGAAGGGACGCAGGTGACGGGAGGCAACAGCGGAAATAAAGGAATTTCCCAGACAAGCGACCTGTTGGCGGGAATTCTTAATTACAAGGGCAGCAGACCGTTACAGTATTCTTTGCAGGAACTGTATCTCACAGATTTGAGCCGTTTCTATATTATGGATGGTGTGGAATACACGATCGATAACAGCGTAGCGCCGCGTTATGACTATGACGGTAACAAGATTAATGATACCTGGCGCGTGACAAGTATGACAAGAAATGGACAGGAAATTAAGGATACAGATCAATTTCTTTTCATTGTAAACCGGCTGGATGGCACGAAAATGCCGGCATTGTTTAAGACAGCGGCAATGAGCAAGCTGAGTCAGGCAGATACCAGAGATTACTTTAAAAAGTATATGCAGAAGCTGTCAGAATGTGGTTCTTTGGGTAATTTGGAGGATAATAACTGGAATGTAAAATATTCTAATAAGTATTTTTACATATTAAAGACCGGATCCGGTGCACGGGATATGATAAATAAAAAGTCCTGGGATAAAGAAAAACTGGATTCTGCCGGAGATTTCGATTATTATCGGGCAGATCTGGCGGCAATGGATCAGACGGATAAAAATGGTCCTGATCTGAATCTGACGGCATTAACAGAAATTGAAACAAATCATCCTGTTAAGGTGGCTGTGCAGGCAACGGATCGTTCCGGTATTGCATCTCTGACATATCTTTGTGGTAAATATCTTGCAGATTCTATTGCGTGGAATAATGCGAAGGCTGTTACGAATGGCATGTTTGCTGCAGATAAGAATAGTATATATTCTGTAAGAGCAGTGGATGGAAAAGGAAATGTCACAATACGTTATATCCGTATCAATAATATAAATGAGGGAATTCTCGAGGCGCCGAAGGTAGACACATATACCAACCGTAAGGCCTATATTACCGGAAAAGCAGAGCCGGTAACGACAATATATTTTGAGTTGGAGGACTCTACTGTTTATAAGACGAGCGTAAATGATGATGGATCCTTTAAATATGCGCTGCCACCACAGAATGCCGGAAAAAAGGTATTTGTTTATGTAAAGGATGATGAGGGACGATGCAGTGCCAGAACCGTTGTAACGGTTAAGAGAACGGGACCGAATAAGCCGGTCATGGAGAGACCGACAACAGCAGTTCGGACCGTAAAAGGAGAAATTAATGATAAAAATGTATATCCGTTCTTTATATTAGATAGCAAAAAAACAGTATTTATGCAGGATGATGGAACGGAAGAGCTGTATAAGCAGTGCGAGCTTTACAATAAAGATTATAAGATAGAAAAGATTAAGATGGATATTACCAGTAGCGGCAGTTATACATTTTCACTTCCATATCTTTTAAAGGCAAAGACAGAGGTGAAGGTGCGTACGGTAGATGTGGCAAACCGTGTCAGCATGGGAACGAAGAGGACTGTACAACAGACGGTTCCGGCAAAGCCGGTCATGCAGACGGTAACGAATTTGTCCACAAAGGTAAAGGTATTCTCGGAAGAGAAGTGTAAGAGCGCTACGATCACTGTGGGCAAAAAGAAGTATACCATCACAAAGAAAACGTATGTAGCATCTAAGAAGATGTATCGTTACCAGAGAAAAATTGCAAAGACCAATTCCGGTGTGAAGGTAAATGCATATCTTACGAATACAAAGGGGAATAGTCCGGTATTAAAGACGAAGAAAACAGAGGTTGTACCAGACACTCCGAAGGTAAATAAACTGAAAGCCGGATTGAAAAAGATTAGAGGTCATGTAGACGTGGTTGGTGATGGAACAGAGGCAGATGGTGTGACTGTGGAAAACACTAACACAAAAGTATTTATTCTTGTGAATGGAAAGAAACATACCGCTTCCATTGATTTTGGAGGAAATTATACGGTAAAACTGAAAAAGCCTCTGGCATCAAAAGACAAGGTGATCGTAAAAGCAAGAAATAAAAAGGGCATGGGACTTAAGAAAAAATATGTTATAAAATAAGACTTGTATTTATATGAAGTCACATAAAAAGAGGGAATGTTGATTCCCTCTTTTTGTGTGTACAGAAAACTGTAATGAGATTGTAAGATGTGTCTGCTATACTCGGTTTTAGATATCTAATATGGTGAAAGAGAGGAAAAAAGATGGAAATATTAAAGACCATAGATCTGTGTAAACAGTACGGGGAAGGGGAAAACGAAGTACATGCATTGGACCATGTTTCAATCGCTGTTGAGGAGGGTAAATTTATTGCTGTGGCAGGTTCCTCCGGAAGCGGAAAATCAACATTGTTAAATATGCTGGGGGGACTTGACCGGCCAACTTCAGGAGAAGTGCTGGTCCGGGAAAAAGAAATTTTTAAAATGAATGATGAGGAACTGACGATTTTTCGACGCCGCAATATTGGCTTCGTATTTCAGAATTATAATCTGGTTCCCATTTTAAATGTATATGAGAATATTGTGCTTCCCATTGAGCTGGATGGCAGCAGGATTGATGAGGGATATGTAGATACGATCATACAGACGCTGGGATTAGAAAGAAAGCTTACGGCAATGCCAAATCAGCTTTCGGGAGGACAGCAGCAGCGTGTTGCAATCGCCAGGGCACTGGCGGCGAAGCCGGCAATCATTCTGGCAGATGAGCCCACGGGAAATCTAGACAGTCGTACGGGAATGGATGTCGTTTCGTTGTTAAAGGTGACCAGCCGGGAATTTCATCAGACCATTGTGATGATCACGCACAATGAGGAAATCGCGCAGATGGCAGATCAGGTGATCCGGATTGAGGATGGAAAGGCAGAGGCAGGTGAGATATCGTGTTAAAAAACAATAATCAGGAGGTGATTCGCCGACTCAGCAGACGGTCCATGAAGGCAGAGCGTACGAGAAATCTTTTTGCGGTACTGGCAATCATTCTAACTACGTTTATGTTTACGTCCGTATTTAGCATTGGCGTCAGCCTGATACAGAATCTGGGCATTATGCAGATACGGAATTTGGGATCGAAAAGTACGATCTGGCTGGAGCAGCCATCAAAACAGCAGATGGATCAGATAAAGAAGATGCAGGATCTGAGAGCCATGGGAGTGCAGATCAGTGTCGGCAGCAGGAAGGAAGCCTCCGGAGAAAAAACGGTGGCATTGTGGTATTACGATACAACAGAATATCAGAAGAATTATATTCCGGCTGTCAGCCGCGTTCATGGAACATATCCGGATAAGCAGGATCAGATCATGCTGTCGGAGACATCTCTCGCTGTAGCGGGTGTGAAAAATCCAAAAATAGGAGAGAAGGTTACTCTCTATGATGGAAACCGGGAGGAAACATTTACCTTAAGCGGATGGTATCGGGATTATACGTATGGAAAAGCGGTTGGTCTTGTTTCCGGGGAATATGTCCAAAAAATGGGACTTGATAAAAGAGAAAATAAGACGCTGTCCATCTCTGCCAAAAATAATATGAAATATATTTTATATAAAAAACTGCAGAATCAGGTCAAACTGGATGAGATTACGCTGGAAAACGGTATCAAACGAATACAGGCATGGGACACAGCGTTTAGCGAAGATCAAAACAATGCAGGAGAGAGAATGATCGTGATCGCTGCATTATTCGCCGTGGGAGTGATCATCATTCTGAGTGGCTATCTTCTGATCTATAATGTGATGTATATTTCTGTGACAAAGGACATCCGGTTTTATGGAATGTTAAAAACCATTGGAACGACGCCGTCCCAGATTCAAAAGCTTGTGAAGAAGCAGGTCTGGCATCTGGCAGGGATTGGAATTCCGGTCGGAATATTGCTGGGAGTAGTCTGTGCATTTGGAATTGTTCCGGCAGCGCTTTATGCCCTTGCGGTCGGGGGGAATGATGCCATGCCAAGTCAGATACAGTTTCGGCCGGAGATCTTTGTGGCGACGGTTTTGTTTTCACTGATCACTATATGGATCAGCTGCCGGAAACCCGCAAAGTTTGCCGGAAATATTTCTGCAGTGGAGGCCATGAAATATAACGGACAATATCAGGAAAAGCTGCGTTCCCATCGAACCAAAAGAGGTGGGAAGATCCGGCGGATGGCATTTCGGAATGTGTTTCGTGACAAAAAACGTGCGATTCTTGTGTTTGCGTCATTATTTATGGGAATGATTGCATTTCTGGCAGTGGATACGATTTTGGGGAGCATTAAACTGGAAAATTATCTGGAAACATATGTGCCAAATGATTATGTGATCTATACCGGCACCGATGAAAATAATGAGCAGACACAGGAGCAGAAACGGTCGTTGGAGAATATGGCAGGGGAACTTCAGAAGATTCCGGGGATCACTTCTTTTCGTTGGAATCACACGGCAGATATTGTGCTTCCTTTTGACGAAAAGCTTTATAAGCCATTTCTGGATACGGGACAGATGTTGGCGGAAGAACGGGAAGAAACGGTTAAATTTTATCACAGGGCACAGAAAAAAAAGGACAAAGAAAGTATGTATTCCTGTCCGGTCATTTCCATAGGTATGGATTATATAAAAAAATATAATGAGCGTGCCGGAAAGGATGAGAGGATTGATGAGAAGGCATTTGAAAAAGGGAAAATATGCCTGATCGGAACAGTGGATACCAAAGAGCAGGCACAGCAGATGAAAGGGAAAACATTGACATTGGTGGAGCGGAAAACGAATAAAGAATCCACTATAAAGGTAGGCGCATGCCTTCAGTCGATGTGGGGCTTCGAGATTGGATATTACTGGATGTCCATAGGGGCGCCGGAGGCAATCCTGGTCAGTGATAAGGCACTGGAACGGATCACGGATGATCCGGGCAGTGACAATATGATCATGAACTGCAGGAAGGAAGCGGAGGTCTCTGTGACCAAAAGAGTGAAGGAGCTGGTCAAGTCAAATCCTGCTGTGAGAAACACGACGATAAAATCAGAAGCGGCGAAGGAATTTTCCACCTCCATCATGACGATGAAAATTCTGGGAGGAGGAATTTCCGCCATTTTAATCATGATCGGAGTGCTGAATTATATTAATGTGATGCTTACCGGTGTCTTTACCAGACGGACAGAGCTTGCGGTGATGGAGAGTGTGGGGATGACGAAGAAGCAGGTCTGTCGTATGCTATTGTGGGAAGGCGGCTATTATGGCATGATCAGTATGGGATTACTTCTAACCCTTGGAAATATCATTATTTTTCAGTTTGCAAGGGCAGCAAAGAGCATGGCAGATTATGCAATATTTCATTATCCGGCCGGTGTTATGGCTGGGATTGCCGTGGTGTCACTGGTTATTTGTATGATTGTTCCGGCTGTGGTATATTATATGATATCAAAGGAGAGCGTGATACAGCGCATGAGACGGGAAGGATAAAATGTGAAGACAATATTGATCGTGGAAGATGATGTGAGCCTGTGCAGAGGAATCAGACTTTATCTGGAGGAGAAGGGCCATGATGTGCTGAGTGCTCATTCTATACAGGAAGCAAAAAGGATAACAGATCATGGAAGGGGGAAAATCGCTCTGATACTTCTGGACTGCAATCTGCCGGACGGGGATGGCATGGAATTTTGCAGGGAGCTGCGTCAGGGGCAGGAGGTGCCGGTGATCTTTCTGACTGCCAGAGATACGGAGGAGGATATGATTCGGGGATTTCGGGCAGGTGCCGATGATTACATGGCAAAGCCGTTTTCCGTGGAGCTATTGTATGAAAGAATATTGGCGGTACTACGGCGCAGTGAGGGAGAAAAGGAGCGGCAGCTGTTTTGCTGCCGGGGACTTACGGTGGATCTAGGGAAAAAACAGGTATTTCGGGAGGGAGAGCCGGTAAAGCTGTCCGGAACGGAGTACCGGATCCTGGAGCTTTTGATCCGCAACCGGAGCCAGGTCATGACACGGGAGATGCTGCTGCAGAAAATATGGGATATTGATGAAAAATATGTAGATGAAAATACGCTGAATGTATATATTCGAAGACTGCGTCAGAAG
>JBNMJP010000070.1:0-8724 GCA_050873905.1 Jutongia sp.
ATCCCCGGTAATCATCCAGCTTTGTAAATTCCGTGTTCCAGGTGTCGCAGGAAAGTCCCTCGGCTTCATTCCAGAAACGCAGATCATAGAGGGCAAGTGCCTCCTCTAAAAGCTCCTTTGCTCCTTCGATACCGGCCAACACACCGGAAGAAGCGGCAAGGATCACAAAGGCATGAGCGTAACACTGCTTTGTAGGAAGAATTTCACCGTCTGCCGTCAGCCCGGCATACCAGCCGCCGTTCTTCTCATCATGAAGCTCTGTGCAAAGTCCGTGGATCGCAGCAGTGGCGAGCTCTTTACTGCCATCATGTCCCAAAAACACCCAAGAGAGTAGACATGTGCCATACGGCTTGTGATCCATGTCTCACGGCTCCGGTCCTTCCATGGTGTCCCGTCATCCCCAAGATAATAGGAGCTTCCCTCCGGAGACGGAAACTGATGACCAAAGGATAACAGTTCATTTCGCGCTGTCTCCAGAAATTGTCTGTTTTCCTTTGTACCAATCTGATATTTTAATTGTGTTGTCATAAAAATCCTCATTTCTGAGCGTTGAACGCTCCAAGTTCTGGTAATTATAAAACAGAAATTATATACTCAAACTACCCACAACAAATATTAGACTATGCCCATAATATTTCTTATGTCTAAAGTGTAAATATGATTTTTGCCTTAGATTATTTAAATCACCGTGAGTTAGTGACACCAAAATTGTCTTGTCACTTACGGATTTCGAAAAGTCTAATTGCTTTGCTGTTTCGATGTTCGATAAACGTGTCTTCCCGTACTCGCCTCCGGGTGGGATTCGGGTGTTTCGAGGGCACTTGCGCTCGCCACTACTTGCATCCTGTTTTATAGGATGCTATGTAGTGCTGCGTAGCGCATTGTAGCGAAAGCGTGCCCACCGAAACAACTGAGCCCACCCTGGAGGCTCAGTCGTCCAGACACGTATTCATCGAAACATTGCAAAGCAAAGACTTTTCAGAAATCCTACTGATCTGCGTCAATTTTGGTGTCACAGCTTCACGGTTTTATCAGACATTCTGAGGCAAAAATCTATATTCATTTCCCTGAGACATAAGAAATATTATGGGCACAGCAATAGGCCGCATGTGCAAAGTTTGAGCAATATACAAAAGGAGACAACATATGAGATATCCAGATAGTTTACCGGCAGGCGGCACCATTGGTTGTATTGCACCATCCTTCGGCTGCAATATCGAGCCTTACCGGAGTGCCTTTGACAATGCATTAAAGACATGGCAGCAGATGGGTTACCGTACGGTGCTGGGTCCAAACTGCTATGAGGGAAGCGGGATCGGCATCAGCAACACTCCGGAGAAATGCGGGGCAGAGGTCAATCACTTCTTTACAGAGGAGGATTGCGACATTATTCTTTCCTGCGGTGGCGGGGAATTGATGTGCGAGGTGGTTTCCTACATTGATTTTGAGAGGATCGCCAGAGCGAAGGCAAAGTGGTATATGGGATTTTCAGACAACACCAACCTGACCTTCCTGTTGCCAACATTGTGTGATACCGCTGCGATTTACGGTCCCTGTGCGCCGGCATTTGGCATGCGGGAATGGCATCCGGCACTGCAGGATGCGTGGAATCTGCTTTCCGGCAGGATAACGGAGGTGCATGGGTATCCCCTCTGGGAGAGGGAGTCCCTAAAGGATGAGGAGCATCCGCTGGAGCCGTACAATGTGACAGAAGAAAAGAAGCTGGTGATCTACGATGAAACCGGCAGGCGTATAGATGGGGAAAAACTGTCGCTCCGGGGACGTCTGATCGGCGGCTGTCTTGACTGCCTGGATACATTGGTGGGAACAAGATTTGACCGTGTTGGTGCATTTAATGAGCGGTATCAGGAGGATGGCATCATCTGGTTTATGGAGTCCTGTGACTTAAATCCCATGGGGATCCGAAGAGCTCTCTGGCAGTTAAAGGAAGCAGGATGGTTCCAGCATGTGAAGGGCTTCCTGATCGGCAGACCATTATGCTTTGGAGAAGAGTTTTTGGGACTGGATCAGTATGAAGCGGTATATGGAGTGCTGGGAGAGTACCATGTGCCGGTAGTCATGGATGTGGATCTTGGCCATCTGCCGCCATCCATGCCTGTGATCAGCGGTGGTCTGGCAGAGGTATCTCTGGATCCATCCGAAAAAGGAACCGAGATCGGGATCAAATATTTATAAATATTTAATAGAATATATCTGTGTTGTATATTGACGCAGAATGAAAAGAGGAATATACTTCAAAATTGAATAGTTCAATTTTGAAGTATATTTGTTTTTGGAGAAATTAAATGAAGGATTATTTATGTGAAGCAGAGGATTTTCAACATTATTTTGAGAAAGCCAGTGAGCAGGTCTGCCGGAAATACGGAATTACCGTGATCGGCTTGCGGATTCTGACGTTTCTGGGAGATAATCCGGAGCGGAATACAGCGAAGGATATCTGCCGCTGTCGTTTTATCAAAAACAGCATAGCATCGATGACTATTGATAAACTGGTGAACCGGGGATATATCGTCAGGGAAAGTGATGCGAAAGACCGACGGATTCAACGATTGAAACTTACCGGTGAGGCGGATCCTATCGTCAAAGACGGAAGAAAAATGCGGGAACAGTTTACAGAGCTGATCTTTGAGGATTTCAGCCGGGAGGAAATTGATCTGTTTTTGTCGATGATCGACAGAATTTGTGATTCTGTGAGGAGAAGAGTAGACAGCTACAATGACAACAAAAAAGAAGGAAAAGGAGAATAGTCATGCCAAAATTTAGTGTAAAAAAACCATATGTGATCCTGGTGGCGGTTGTGATGGTGCTGGTGCTTGGTGGTGTCAGCTTCAGTAAAATGACCACAGACCTGCTGCCGAATATGAATATGCCATATATGATGGTGATCACTACATATCCGGGAGCATCACCGGAAAAGGTGGAGACGGAGCTTACAGATGTCATTGAAAATGGTGTAGGAACCGTAAACGGTGTTAAGGAAGTTACCAGCACATCAAGCGAAAACTACAGTATGGTAGTATTGCAGTTTGAAGATGACACGAATATGGACAGTGCTATGGTTAAGGTGACATCAGCGGTCAATCAGCTTGATCTGCCGGACAATGTGGATAATCCTATGGTTATGGAGCTTTCGGCTGATATGATGTCTACCATGATGGTCAGTGTGGATTATAAGGGCAAAAAGGGATATGAGCTGACACAATATGTGCAGGATAATATCATTCCGGAACTGGAACGTCAGGATGGCGTTGCAAGTGTCCAGGCATCCGGCCTGGTAGAGAAGTCCGTAGAGGTAAAGCTTAACCAGGACAAGATTGACGACATCAATGGAAAGATTCTGGAAAAGACCGACAGCTCCCTAAAGGATGCACGCAAAAAGATCGACGATGCCCAGAAGAAGCTGGATGATGGCAAGAAAAAGCTGGAGGAGCAGAAGGAAAGCTTAAGTGAACAGCAGACGGATAAGAGCAATGAGCTGGCCAAATTCAGTAAAATGATGGATCAGGCAATGGCAAACAAAGAGGCATATTCTTCTCAGGTAACCAGCCTCAAAGCGAGCCAGACAGCTTTAAATGCAGAGCTTGCCGCTTATAAGAAAAATAAGATCAAGGCATCCTATGATCAGATCAACGCCTCCTTTTCGGCAGCCAGAAAGTCTCTGGAGTCCGGGGATGGCTACAAGGCAATCTACGATCAGGTATACCAGCAGGTTCTGATTGCAGCAGTGCAGAATGCCATGGATCAGAGCGGTACGAAAACTACCGTTACAGCAGACAACGTGAATCATTTGCTGAGTCAGATGGGGAACGCTGCGGATGAGATCAAAAAAACGGTTGCCCAGACGGCAGAGACAACCACAAAGCAGCAGATTGAGAAGCAGTTGGAGAGTATTCCGACAGATGCAAAGGATGCGATTGATCATCCGGATAAATTAACGGCAATGCAGGATATGATGAAACAGCAGGGTCAGGCAGATGCGGCAAAGAATCTGACCAAGAAGAATCTGCAGACTATGTATGACATCGTCAATACAAGAATTCCACAGATCAACACAGAGCTTGCCAATCTGAAGATCAAGATCAAGACGGCCGAGGCGGTTTTGGCACAGGTGGAGAAATCCATCAAGAAGGCGGAAGGCAAATATGAGCAGGTAGAGGCCGGAAAGATTACGGCAGCAGCGGCATTTGGCGCGGCCAATGCGCAGATCGCCTCTGCAGAGAGTACACTGGATAACAGCAGCAAGGAGTTAGAGAAGGCGAGAAAGTCTTATGAGAAGTCGAGAAAAGAAGCGTTAAAGAAGGCAAATCTGGACCAGCTTCTGACGCAGGATCAGTTGTCCAATATCCTGACAGCAGAGAACTTCTCTATGCCGGCCGGTTATATCAGCGAGGATGGAACCCAGTATCTGATCAAGGTTGGTGATGAGTATAACAATATCAAGGAGCTGAAAAATACACTTCTGACCAATATGAAGGACATTGGAGATATTCGTCTGAGTGATGTGGCAGATGTCACGGTGATTGATAATTCGGAGGATAATTACGCCAAGGTCAACGGAAATGATGCAGTCATCTTAAGTATTTCCAAGTCAAGTACGGCGGGAACCTCGGATGTATCCAAACGGTGTGGACAGAAGATTAAGGAACTGCAGAAGGAAGATAAAAATCTTCGTATTGTCAATCTGTTGGATCAGGGGGATTACATTAAGATCATTATCAAGTCTGTATTGTCCAATCTGATATTTGGAGCACTCCTTGCCGTACTGGTTTTGATGCTGTTCCTGAAAGATGTACGTCCTACCGTGGTTGTTGCGTTCAGCATTCCGCTTAGCGTATTGTTTGCGATTGTGCTGATGTATTTTACAAACATTACCATGAATATTATTTCATTATCCGGTCTGGCATTGGGAGTGGGCATGTTGGTAGATAACTCCATTGTTGTCATTGAGAATATATACCGGCTCCGCAATAAGGGCGTGCCGGCGGCAAGAGCGGCAGTTATGGGAGCTAATCAGGTGGCAGGAGCGATTTTCTCCTCTACACTGACCACAATCTGTGTATTCCTTCCAATCATCTTTACGGACGGACTGACCAGATCTATTATGCAGGATATGTGTCTGACGATCGCATACAGTCTTTCCACCAGCCTGGTGGTTGCGCTGACGGTTGTGCCGAGTATGAGTGCGACAGTTCTCAAAAAGGAAAATACAAAGAAGCATCGTTTCTTTGATGCCGTATTAAATGCCTATGAAAAGGCAGCACGTTTTTCTTTGTCCCATAAGGCGGTAGTACTGGTGGGATCTCTGGTGCTTTTGATATTCTGTGTGATCCAGGTATTCCGTATGGGCATCGTTATGATGCCGGATATGGCAAGTGAGCAGATGTCCATTTCGGCAACCATGCCAAAGGAAAACTCCACGAAGGAGGATCACGAGACAGCAGATCAGATTCTGGATCTTGTCAGCAAAACGAAAGGGGTAGACACGGTGGGTGGCGTTATGACATCCGGAACATCTATGATGTCAACGGACGACAAGTCCTACACCTTTGAGGTTCTTCTGGATAAGAAATATGCACGTAAGAATAAGCAGATTGCAGCAGAATTAGAGAATAAGCTGAAAAAGCTTACGTTGGATGACTACACGGTATCGGCATCTAATATGGATATGTCCAGTATGCTGGGTTCCGGCCTGAATATTGAAATATCCGGCAAGGACAACGACAAGCTGCTGGAGATCAGTGAAGATATTATGAAGATCGTTGGTAAGCAGAAGGGCTTTAAGGATATTACCAATGAGCAGGAAGAAGGAGATACCGAATATGTCGTCACGGTAGATAAGGACGAGGCGATGAAATGCGGACTCACGGTGGCTCAGGTTTATCAGGAGCTGGCATCTGCACTCGCCACAGAGAAGGACTCCACGAAGATTACCGTAGAGGATCAGCAGTACAATGTAAAGATCGTGGATGAGCGCGATGAGCTGGATACCAAAAATCTGTCCGACTACGAGTTTGAAACAACCAAGATGAATGACAAGGGCAAGGAAGTTACAAAGACATACAAGCTTAGCAAGTTTGCGAAGATCACAAAGGGAAAGAGTGTTGAGAGTCTTTCCAGAAGAAATCTGGTAAATTATGTATCTGTGAAAGCGGATGTCGAGGATGGATATAATGTGGCGCTGCTTAGCCGTAAGCTGCAGAAGGAGATTGACAAATACGATCTTCCGTCAGGCTATACCATTGATATGGGGGGCGAGACGGAGACCACCAATGAGATGGTCAAGAATATGCTTCTGATGATCACGCTTGCCATTGTATTTATTTATCTGATCATGGTAGCGCAGTTCCAGAGCCTGCTGTCACCGTTTATTGTTATCTTTACGATTCCGTTAGCATTTACCGGTGGTCTGATCGCTCTGCTGATATCCGGACAGGAGCTTTCCATGATGGCACTTATGGGCTTCCTGGTACTTTCCGGTGTCGTGGTAAACAACGGTATCGTATTTGTGGATTATGTCAATCAGCTTCGTCTTGACGGAGTGGAAAAGAGAGAGGCTCTGATCGAGACAGGCGTGACCCGTATGCGTCCTATTTTAATGACGGCATTGACGACCATTCTTGCAATGAGTACAATGGTATTTAGTCACGATACCGGTTCGGATATGAGCCGTGGTATGGCGATCGTTACCATAGGTGGTCTTGCTTATGCAACATTGATGACGTTGTTTGTAGTACCTGCATTGTATGATATCTTCTATCGTAAGAAGGAAATGAAGCGGGTAGATCTTGGAGATGAGGCGACCTTGAGTAACAGTGACGAGTAAAACTGGATGAAACGGGGGAGACTATGTCAGAGTATAAGATGACAATGCCTCAGGAGGTTGTCAGGATCATAAATACATTAGAGCAGCATGGCTATGAAGCGTATGCCGTGGGAGGCTGCGTGCGGGATGCCATGCTGGGAAGAGAGCCGGAGGACTGGGATATTACCACGTCCGCAAAGCCGCTAGAGGTCAAAAAGCTGTTCCGCAAAACCATTGATACGGGGCTGCAGCATGGCACCATTACTGTTATGGTAAACGGAGAGGGCTATGAGGTAACCACTTACCGGATCGACGGGGAGTACGAGGATGGACGCCATCCGAAGGAGGTGGCGTTTACCACCAGTCTCCGGATGGATCTGGAGCGCAGGGATTTTACCATCAATGCCATGGCATACAATGACCGTTCCGGTCTGGTGGATGAGTTTGACGGTGTCGGGGATCTCAAACGTGGCGTGATCCGATGCGTGGGAGATGCCGGTCAGCGTTTTGATGAGGATGCCCTTCGGATGCTCCGGGCAGTACGTTTTTCCGGACAACTGGGATTTACGATCGAGGATGCGACGTTGCAGGCGATGGAGCAGAGAATACAAAATCTGCAAAAGATCAGTGCGGAGCGGATTCGTGTCGAAATGACGAAACTTTTAATTTCTCCGAATCCGGGAAGATTCCGGGTGGCGTATACATCGGGAATGACAGGGGTATTTTTGCCGGAATTTGATCGTATGATGACATGTGATCAAAAGAATCATCATCATTGTTATACAGTGGGAGAGCACTGTATGCACAGCGTGGAAGTGATGCAGAAGTTTATGGCAGGAATGCTTCCGGAGCCGTTGTCTCCTTATGCCGCAGAGCGGATCTCACAGATCTGTGGCAGTCTCAGCAAAAAACAGTATACGATGCTTGTGCTCGCCATGCTTCTTCATGATGTGGCAAAGCCGGAGGTGATGACGGTGGATGAGCAGGGGGAGGGGCATTTCTTTGGCCACCCGGAACAGAGTGCAAAAACTGCCGGCAAGGTTCTGAAACGTCTGACCTACGATAATGAAACCATAGACACGGTGGTGCGGCTGATCCGTTATCACGATTACCGGATGGAAACCACGATGAAGTCTGTACGCAGGGCTGCATCTAAGATTGGCAGAGATATCATGTGGATGGAGTTTGTGGTGCAGTATGCAGATGTGCTGTCCCAAAGTCCGCAGACAATCCCGGAGAAGTTAGAAAAGCTGGATCAATGTATGGAGAAGTATCAGGAGATCGAAGCCAAAAGCCAGCCTCTTTCGGTGAAGGATCTGGCGGTCAACGGAAGGGATCTGATCCGGGCGGGAATTGCACCGGGACCGGGACTTGGGCAGAAGCTCTCGCAGCTTTTGGATCTGGTACTGGAGGAGCCGGAGCTAAATACAAGGGAACAGCTCTTGGAAAGAATCAAAGAGTAAAATACAAAGGAAGAGGCTGCCGCAAAAAAATTAAAAAAGGCAGTGGCAGTACTGATGGCGGCACTGATGATGGGAAGTGCAGTGCAGTGGAAGACAACATCAGTAAGCAGGCGGCAGAGCTTACCCAGATGGAAAACTACAGTATATAGCTCTGCTTATTTTAGGAAAGTCAACTATTGCGAGAATATCTTTTTTAAATTCAAATGCATATTTTGCCATAAGAAATCGACTTCACAAAAGTTAGATCTTTATACAATCTTAATACAGAACCAGAGACTCTTATACCATCTTTGGAAGCAATTATATATAATAAAAATAGCACAAAGATAGCAGTATTTGGAATTAATAATAAGGAGTGCTGATTATTTATGCCAGAAAAAACATATAAGAAAAAACATCTGACATCCTTTCAGTTAATTATTCTGGGGTTTGCAGGAG
>JBNMJP010000071.1:0-8723 GCA_050873905.1 Jutongia sp.
ACGGCAAAAAACAGACCGGATCTGTTAGAAAAAGCAGAGCTGACAGAGAAGGAAAGACTATGGCTGAGACAGCAGCTGGAAGGGGAAGAAAGACATCATGAGTAACAAAATATGGAAAGTAACCGTAATGATTCTGATATCCACGCTGATTTTGGTGGAGGCAGCACCGAGATTGCAGCTTTTGGCGGCAAATGAGGATGGTATGGCGACCACAGAGATTACCATAGACAATGGGACGGATGATCCGGATCAGACAGCGCCGGAGGATAAAACGGCTGAAACGGTTAAGCCGGTCAAGACAGCAAAACCTGCACAGGATAAAACGAAGACATCAGATGGAAAGTCTTCTGCACCAGAGGCAAAGCATCATAAAGCATCCGTCGGGACAAAACACAGCAAAAAGAAAACACCGGCACAGCCAACGCCGGTTCCAACCTATCGTCCGATCGAGGGAAGGGTTCTTTTGCACAATGCCGGATACATGACTGAAATTCAGCAGTTAAAAAAGGAGAATAAAAAGATTACCGGCAAAAGATCAGCTTTGATCACTAAGACACAGTCATTAACGGTTCGTCAGGCATATCTGAAAAAGATGCGCCGGGTTATTGGAAACAGTACTATGGCAGTGAAGGTGGCGGCAACGGGAACGGCCGTATCCCGTGTGGTATCCTCTGCAGCGGTGCAGGGCTTTGATTCTACTGTGGATCAGGTGGTATATCAGGGATATATTTTATGTAATCCGAATTATTTTGATGTGCTCAGTGTATCCGGAATGGATGCGTTTTTTGAGGAAAACGACACGATCGATCTGGGGACATATCTGGATAAGGAGATCGGTGACTGTGGACAAAAGCTGGTACGGTTAAAACGACCGGTGCATAAGATTAGGAAAAAGTATGAGAAGATACATTCCCGTTATGTAAAGGGAATGAAAAATCATAATCCGGTCATCTTTAATCCTTACGACCTGACAGTGAAAAGCTATGCTACGGTTCCACAGATGAGAAAAATGCTAAAGGGAAGCGAAATGGTAACATTAGCTCCGGTATTTGTGAAGGCAGAGCATAAATACGGTGTCAATGCAGTAGGTCTTGCGTCCATTGCAGCGTTAGAGAGCGCCTGGGGAACTTCAAGAAGGGCCAGAGAGGATCATAATCTGACCGGCTTTGGTGTCAGTGCCGATGACGCAGAGGGAATCAATGCGTCCAGTGATCAGGCAAATATTATGAGGACTGCCCGGTGGCTGGCTGAAAGCTATCTGGCGCAGGAGGGGATTTATCATACAGGCAATGGTCTGTCGGACATTAACAAACATTATTCTGCTTCCTATGAATGGGCATGGAAGGTGGAGCACTGCGCACAGCAGATGTTTGAAAAACTGGGAGATTAATATGACAAAAAAAGCAGGAATAAGAAAAAAGCTCCCTGCAATATGTCTGATCGTTACGATGGTGATATGCAGCATGACGGGCTGTGTATCACCCTTTTCAAATGCGGACAAAACGAAAGCACCATTATCAATATCAGGTTTTGCATTTGATACAACCTACACGATCACCATATATAAGGGAGGCAGTCAGAAGATACTGGATCAGTGTATTTCTCTTTGTACAAAGTATGAGAAGCTGTTCAGCACCACCCGCAAGGACAGTGAGCTTTATCAGATCAATCAGGTAAGCCGGGAGGCGGCACAGAGCGGGGAGCAGGATGGAAGTCTGGACATAAAGATATCAGAGGATATGAAGGATATCCTTCAAAAGGGACTGCATTACAGCCGCCTGTCTAAAGGAAGCTTTGATATTACCATCGATCCGGTCAGCAGTCTGTGGGACTTTTCCTCCGGGAAGGGAACGGTTCCGGATGCCACAGAGATAGAGAAAGCACTTTCTTATATAGATTACAAAAAGGTAACCTTAAAAAAGAATGTGTTGACACTGAAAAAATCAGGAATGGAGCTGGATCTGGGGGGGATCGCCAAGGGATATATTGCAGACAGGCTGGAGGAATATCTGTCCCAAAACGGGGTCACATCCGCAGTGATCGATCTGGGAGGCAATATCCTGTGTCTGGGAGGAAAAAGTGGATCTGAAGGGTTCCGGATCGGGATACAACAGCCCTTTGCAGATCGCAGTGAGACGGTGAGCGTAGTGGATATCCGGGACAAATCCGTAGTATCCTCCGGAATTTACGAGAGATATATTAAGGCGAAGGATGGCACTCTGTATCATCATATCTTAAATCCGCAAACGGGATATTCCTATGAAAATGACCTTCTGGGTGTGTCCATTATATCGGACAAATCGGTGGACGGAGACGGACTTTCCACCACAGCATTTGCACTGGGACTTTCCGATGGAATGAAGCTCATCAATTCCATGGATGGTGTGGAGGCTCTTTTTATTACAAAGGACGAAAAACTTCATTACTCCGAGAATTTTAAATCATATATGGACTCATAGAAAAGTCATAATGACCTTTTGGAATGCATATAGATAGACAAACAGCAAACCATGCAATGCCCGGTCGGCATGTACCAGCGCATTGCCAATGTATTCCGGGAGGTAGCCATGGAGGAATTTCAGGTATATACAGACATCGCCAGCCGAACCAATGGCGAGATTTACTTAGGAGTATGCGGACCGGTCCGCACAGGGAAATCAACATTTATCAAGCGGTTTATGGAGCTATTGGTGCTCCCTGCGATTACCAATGAGCATGACCGGCAGAGAGCCGTGGATGAATTGCCGCAGTCAGCCGACGGCAAGACCATTATGACGACGGAGCCGAAGTTCATTCCGAAGGAAGCGGTAGGAGTCCGGCTCATGGGAGATAACGAGGTGAAGATGCGCCTCATTGACTGCGTGGGTTATATCGTAAACGGAGCGAATGGCCTCACAGAGGACGGCGAGGAGCGCATGGTCATGACGCCCTGGTCGAAGGAGCCCATGCCTTTTACGCAGGCGGCAGAGTTTGGAACACAGAAGGTGATCCATGACCACTCCACGGTGGGAGTTGTGGTAACCACAGACGGAAGCTTTGGGGAACTGGAGCGGGGCGTTTATCTGGACGCGGAGGAGCGGACGATCCGGGAGTTAAAAGAGATTGGAAAAGCCTTCGTGGTGCTTGTCAATTCCACTCACCCCTACAGTGAGGAAACGCTGAACGTCGTTCAGGAGATTAAGGATAAATACGATGTGGAGGCAATGGCGGTAAATGCAAGCCAGCTTCGCAAAGAGGATATTCTGGAAATTATGGAACGGATCCTGCGGGCATTTCCGGTGAGTCAGATTGAATTTAATCTGCCGAAATGGGTGGAAATGCTGCCCAACAGCCACTGGCTTAAGGTGGAATTGTTTGAAAAGGTGCGTCAGATCCTGTCAGGGATTGCAAAGATCAGTGATGTGACCAGAGAACATTTTCAGGTGGACAGCGATATGATCAAGGAATTTCATATCCGCAAGATCGGCATGGAAAATGGAAAGGTACTGATCGACACTCTGTTTGATGATACGAAATATTATCAGATCCTCAGTGAACTGGTGGGAACGGAGATACCGGGAGAATATCAGTTGATCCGCCTGCTGAAGGAATATGCTGCCCAGAAGGAAGAGATCAGCAAGATCGGGCAGGCATGGCAGGAGGTACACCAGAAGGGATACGGCGTGATCACGCCGACAACGGATGAGATCACCATTGAGGAACCGCAGCTCATTCATCATGGCAATAAATATGGTGTGAAGCTGAAGGCGGTGAGTCCGTCCATACATATGATCCGTGCAAATATTGAGACAGAGATCGCACCGATCGTTGGCACTGAGGAGCAGGCAAAGGATCTGCTTGATTATATTGCCGAACAGGGAGGACCGGATAAGGACGGAATCTGGGACACCAATATTTTCGGCAAAACGGTACGGCAGCTGGTGGATGAGGGCATGAGCGGCAAGGTCAATAAGCTGACGCAGGAAAGCCAGTTAAAGCTGCAGGAAACGATCCAGAAGGTGATCAATGACAGTAATGGTGGTCTGGTATGCATCATTATTTAAAAAATGTAAAATTAAACTGCAAAACCAGTAAATAAAATGATAAAAACAGCCTGAGAAGCATTATGTATATTTGCTTTTCAGGCTGTTAATAAGTTTACATAAATTTAATTTTACGAAACAATATTTCCGTGTTATATTCGTTCGATGAAATGAATCATTTAGTAGAAAAGAGGTTTATAAATGAGGAAGAACAAAAGAGTAATGATGACAGTGCTGTTGTGTGCATCACTAGCGCTGACAGGATGCAGTACCACGACCACAAAACAGAAAAGCAAAATAAAAACAGAAGAAGCGAATAAGGAACAGACGGTGAAGCTTGCCCTGTGGGGAGGAGCGGAGGATCAGAAGATGCTTCAGTCTATGGTGGATGATTTTAAAAAGGAGTATGCGTCAGAGGCATCCTTTGATATTAAGCTGGCAGTAGAGAGTGAAACCACATGTAAGGAGACTTTATTGGGAGATGTGCAAAAGGGGGCCGATGTGTTTGCTTTCCCGGATGACCAGCTGCAGGCTCTGGCGGCGAGTGGAGTTTTACAGGAGATTGAGGATGCAGATCAGGTGAAGCAGGACAATATCAAAGGAGCTGTGGATGCGGCATCGATCAACGAGCGTCTTTTTGCTTATCCTATGACAGCAGATAACGGATATTTTTTATATTATAATAAAAAATATTTCTCTGACAGTGATGTGAAAAAGCTGGATACGATTTTGGCAAAGGCCGAGAAGGTACATAAAAAAGTGACGATGGACTGGACGTCTGCGTGGTATCTGTATTCCTTTTTTGGGAATACCGGTTTGAAAGCAGGAGTAAACGAGGATGGTGTCACCAACTATTGCAACTGGAATAGCAAAAAAGGAAAGATCAAGGGGCTTGATGTAGCACAGGCGATGCAGCGTATTGCCGGAAGCAGTGCATTTTTAAACACGACAGACGATAAATTCTTGAAAGGCGTACAGAATGGCAGTGTGATTGCCGGTGTCAGCGGTGTATGGAATGCCAATGCGATTGACAAGGCATGGGGAACTAATTATAGAGCCGTAAAGCTTCCGACATATACCTGTGCAGGCAAACAGGTGCAGATGGCTTCCTTTACCGGTTATAAAATGGTTGGAGTGAATGCGTGTTCTTCTAATGTTAAATGGGCAATGAAGCTGGCAGAATGGATTACCAATCAGGACAATCAGACAAGACGTTTCACAGAAAGAGGACAGGGACCTTCGAATATTAAGGCATCCCAGTCCGGTGATATTGAAAAATCACCGGCAATCCAGGCGGTGATCGCCCAGTCTGAATATGGCTGTCTGCAGCGTGTGGGCGGAAATTTCTGGGATCCGATCTCGTCTTTTGGTTCGGCAGTGGCAAAGGGCACGTTGAGCTCAAAGGAATTACAGAAAGAACTGGATGATATGGTGAAAAAGGTGACGGCACCGACCGTCTGATGTGATACAGAAAGGAGAAATCAGCGTGAATACAAAAAAGAGAAGATCAAGTATTAAGTTTTTTATTATGATGCCGGTACTGATTCTGGGGATTGTCTCTATTTTGTCTAATATTATGGCGGTGGTGAATATCCAGAATGTCAATGGAAGTGCGGCAAGTATTGCAGATCAGGGAATGGACAGCGTGAAAGTGCTGGGGACCATGCAGCAGGAAGCACAGAGTATTCATAATGCGGCATTGTCCCATATTATAGCCACAGATTATAACGTGAAATTAAGTATGGTGGATGAATTAAAAGCACTGGAAAAAAAGATGGACAAAAGTATGTCACAGCAAAGCAGGATATATTGAGAATGTGATGAAGGACTTTACCCAAAAGACAGATCATTTGAAAGAGGTTGTGGATGAAATCGCCAATTCGATTCAGGTAATTACAACGGCAATCGATGAGGGGGTTCAGGGCGTGACCGGCGTAGCAGACAGCACGCAGAATCTGATGCTTGATATGGAAAATATTTCCGGTAAAATGGATATCAATTATTAGATATCAGGAGAACTCAAATCAGAGACAGAGATCTTTTCCAAATTATAAACAAGTTCATTGAATTTTCATATATATACGGTACAATGTTGCCTGAAAAGGTGCAGCCTGTACCGTATTTTATTATTCGCTTGGCAGATATTATCAGATATTGTGACCGCAGCCCGGGATTTTTGGGTAGAGGAAGGGATGTATTATGACAGAAGAAAAACAGACTACATATTATGGAGTATATTATGAACCGTTGAGGGAGCTGGAGCAGGAGGTACTCTGGTGGCTTTCCGGACTGGTGGATAAGCTTTCGGACAGGCAGGGGGAGAGACCGGTGGAGCATATCCGCAGCAGGATCAAATCCGCAGATGGAATGAAAGAAAAATTGGCCAGAAAGGATCTGCCGCAGGATGTAGAAACAGCGGTAGAGGCGATATCGGACATTATTGGATTTCGTCTGGTGACGCATTTTGTGGGAGACGTGTATGAGTTGGTTGAGTCCATGAAAACGGACAGTAGATATCCGGTAGTAAAGGAAAAGGATTACATCGCAAGTCCGAAACCAAACGGATACCGCAGTTACCATGTGATCATAGAATGTCCGTTCCCGGCGGCAGCTAAGGGCTCGATCCAGGTGGAGATACAGCTTCGGACCATTGCCATGGACTGCTGGGCGAGTCTGGAGCATGAGATGAGATACAAGAAAAATATCAGCAATACGGCATTGATCGAAAAAGAGTTAAAGCGGTGTGCCGGAGAGATGGCATCCACAGATCTGTCCATGCAGACCCTGCGGGATATGATCCGGGAGCCGGGAAAGGTTGGAGAATCATGAAGATATTATATGCAGAGGATGAGATGGGACTTTCAATGGCAGTCTCGGAGGTACTGAAAATGGAAGGCTTTGAGGTGACCGCCGTCATGGATGGTCTGGCAGCCGACGAGATCCTGCAGAAGGAGCATTTTGATATGGTTGTGCTGGATATTATGATGCCGGGCATGGAAGGAACCCAGGTGGCACAGAATATGAGAAAGCGTTCCGATTACACGCCGGTTCTGCTGCTGACAGCCAAAGCGGAGACGGAGGACCGGATCGAGGGGTTAAATATGGGAGCGGACGATTATCTGGCAAAGCCATTTGCCATGGGAGAACTGGTGGCAAGGGTGAAAGCCATGATCCGGAGAAACCGCGAGTATCAGCAGACGGTTTTAAATCTTGCGAATGTGACACTGGATCTGGAGAGCAATGAACTTTCTGCCAAATCCGGCAGCCTGATCCTGAGTGTAAAGGAAGCAAAGCTTCTGGCACTCTTTCTGGAAAAGGAGGGCATCAGTTATTCTGTGGAGGAGATTGCCGGTCAGGTCTTTCTGGGGGAGGTCAGTGCCGAAGAGATTTCTCTTTACATGGCTTATCTCAATAATAAGCTGGTACAGATTCATGGAAATCTGCAGCTTACGATGGAGGATGGAATGATTTCTGCTGAAAAAAAGGAGGGATAGGGCTTGAGAAAATTACGATGGCGTCTTGTAGGGATTGTTTTTTCGTCTGTCGTAGCGGTATTTGCCATTATGAATTTGCTGCTGGTCTTTTGCCTTCGTACATACAATAATGACCAGGCGGATCAGATGACACAGATCATCAGCGAAAATGATGGAAAAGTTCCACAGATGAAGGATTATGATGAAAAGTCTGTCAAAAAGCAGCTCTTTGGTGGAAATTATATTGAGTTTAATGAGGAGTCGGCATTTCGGACCCGGTATTTTTGTGTGACTGTAAATTCGGACAAGCAGATTCTGTCCGTGGATATGGATCATATTGCAGCAGTAGATGAGAAGAAGGCCGCCCGTATGGCAAAGCTTGTGCTTTTTGTACAGAAAGATGTGGGAAATATAGGAAATTACCGCTTCCGAAAGGAATATTCGAATGGAGAAATCACGGACATTATCTTTTTGGACTGTAAGGAAAGTGAGGAATTTTACCGGCTGGTGGTGACTCTGACCTTAGGTGTATCCCTTCTTTTGACGTTGCTGATCACGATTATATTTATCATAGCTTCGAAGCGGGTGGTACGTCCTTTTGAGGTGAATTCCCAGCGGCAGAAGCAGTTTATCACGGATGCCAGCCATGAACTGAAAACACCTCTGGCCATTATCTCGGCTAATGCAGAGGTGTTACAGTATAAGGGGGAGCACAATGAATGGCTGCAGAATATCGTGGACCAGACCAAGAGAATGGGAAAATTGATCAATCAGCTTCTGGTGTTGGCAAAGCTGGATGAGGTTCAGGAGAAAAATGACCGGCAGGATGTGGATATGAAGGAACTGGTGGAAAAGGCGGTAGAGCCTTTTGATGAAGTGCTGGAACGGAAGAATGTTTCACTGAATATGGATCTGGAGGACAATCTCCAGATACGTGCCAACAGGGAGCAGATGGAGCAGCTCATGACTATATTAATGGACAATGCGGCAAAATATGTCAGCGAGGAGGGAAATATTACCTGGAAGCTTACCAAAATCCATAAGGGTGTCAGTTTTTCCGTGACGAACACGACAGAGGAGGCGGATGTAGACACGAAGCATCTCTTTGACCGGTTTTACCGGAATGACAGTTCCCGTTCCTCGAAAACCGGGGGCCATGGAATCGGTCTGTCTATAGCGAAAAAGATTGTAGATGCCCACAAAGGCAATATCACAGCGAAAGCAGAAG
>JBNMJP010000072.1:0-8714 GCA_050873905.1 Jutongia sp.
CCTCTGCAGGCAAGGATTACCCTCTCTATACCCCCAACAACGGATGGGCAGAGCAGAAGCCGGAAGACTGGCGTGATGCTGCTCTTGAGACCATTGCTAAGGTTGTAAAGGATTCCGGCGTCGCTGCTGATGACATCAAAGGTCTTGGTATCTCCGGACAGATGCACGGTCTTGTTATGCTGGACGAGGCAGGCGAGGTTATCCGCCCATCGATTATCTGGTGCGATCAGCGTACCGAAAAGGAATGCGAGGAGATCACGGAGAAGGTTGGCGCAAAGCGTCTCATCGAGATCACCGCAAACCCTGCCCTGACAGGATTTACCGCATCCAAGATCCTCTGGGTCCGCAATCATGAGCCGGAGAATTATGCAAAATGTAAGCATATTCTCCTTCCAAAGGATTATGTCCGTTACATCCTGACCGGCGAGTTCGCCACAGAGGTTTCCGATGCTTCCGGTATGCAGCTTCTGGATGTACCAAAACGTCAGTGGTCTGACGAGGTTCTTGAAAAGCTTGATATTGATAAGAGCCTCCTTGCAAAGGTTTATGAGTCACCGGAGGTAACCGGAACCATCCTTCCGGAAATCGCGGAAAAGACCGGTCTTTCTACTTCTACAGTTGTAGTCGGAGGTGCCGGAGACAATGCGGCAGCCGCCGTAGGAACCGGTGTTGTGGAGGACGGAAAAGCATTTACTACTATCGGTACCAGCGGTGTTGTATTTGCTCATTCCAGTGATATCTCCATTGATCCGAAAGGACGTGTTCACACCTTCTGCTGTGCTGTCCCTGGTGCATGGCATGTCATGGGGGTTACCCAGGCTGCCGGCTATTCTCTGGCATGGTTCCAGGAGAACATCGGTACCGAATATGCCCGCAAAGCAAAGGAGCAGGGCTGTGGTGCCTTTGATCTGATCAATGCCGATGTATTAAAGACTCCGATCGGTGCAAACCGTCTGATTTATCTTCCATATCTGAATGGTGAGCGTACTCCGCATCTGGATGCAAACTGCCGTGGTGTATTCTTCGGTCTTTCCAGCATGCATACCACTGCAGATATGGCCCGTGCCGTTATGGAGGGTATCAGCTACTCTCTGACAGACTGTAACGATATCATCCGCGAGATGGGTATCAATGTTACCGAAATGATGGCCTGCGGCGGCGGCGCAAAGAACGCTGTTCAGCGTCAGATGATGGCTGATATGTTCGGCTGTGACGTAAAGACAGTAACAGCAACGGAGGGACCTGCTCTCGGTGTTGCAATCCTTGCCGGCGTGGGTGCAGGCATCTACGACAGCGTAGAGGATGCCTGCCGCAAGATGATCCATACAGATCCGGAGAAGGAATGTCATCCGGATGCTGCAGCAACCAAAGAGTACGACAAGTTCCATCAGCTTTACAAGAAGCTGTATGATGATCTGAAGGATGATTACCAGACACTTGCAAATCTGTAAACAAATACCGTAATAAACGGAATCATGTCTTTTTGATCCCACAAAATATGCCCCGGACGCTTTTCAAAAGCTATCCGGGGCGTTTTTTATCTATAATATACTGTTCTGTTGCTCCTCATATCTTCATACTCAGTCTCTCATACCACCTATTCTATTTTTTTCATAATAATCCCCCGTCTTGCAATCCTTTACTTTTGACATGTCTGTTCAAAATGATTATACTAATTGAAAAAGATTTCAAAGAAAAAGGATTGATTTTTATGAAGGAAATGGAAAAGATTTCAGAGGACGAATACCTCACCTGTGAACGGCGTCACGTCTTTTTCGTATTAATGGGAGTCGCCGGATTTTTCGGTGCATTTACCTACTCTATTCGCGGTGGCATTTTCTGTAACGCGCAGACCGCTAACTTTGTTTTATTTGCCATGGCACTGGGCAATGCCCAATGGAAACATGCACTTTATTTCTTAGTTCCCATGAGTGCTTATTTTCTGGGTGCCGTCCTGTCGGAAGCTCTGCCAAACAGCGTCAAAAAGCTGCATTTTATCCGCTGGGATACTCTGTTTATCCTGATTGAAATGATCGTCGTGGTTTTCCTGGGGCTGCTGCCGGAGAGTGCACCGGTTCAGATTTCCCAGGTTGCCATTAACTTTATCTGTTCCATGCAGTATAATACCTTCCGTCAGGCAAGAAGCGTTCCGATGGCAACAACCTTCTGTACCAACCACTGGCGTCAGGTTGCCATTGCCATGACAAAGGCCATCCGTCACAGGGATACTGCCTATCTTCCCCGTATGACACAGCATCTTTGTATGCTGCTTGTGTTCGTGGTCGGTGGTGTGCTCTCCACGATACTTTGTAATCTCTTTCTGGGAAAGGCAATTTTCGCAGCACTGATCCCATTGATGATCGTATTTATCGATCTGCTGTACGCGGACCTGAAACGGGAAAAGGGTGCTCTGGAACGGATTCCCCATGGGCATTGAAAAAATTAATCTTATGAGATTACTAATCGTGATTTTGGAGTTTTCCCACTGTTTGGGCTACTTCTTCAATAATTCTTCTACATTTTGTTTTCTTAAGATCCATAGAAATCCCACTATGAATTAAATCATCTTTTGATATATTTTTGTTTTTAGCGTTAATTGTCATCTGATGTGCACAAAGCCAATGATTCGACGGATCATATGCCAGTGTCATATCATATGCCGGAGCCAGACTCCACTTTCCGGAACGATTCATCAAGAAAGAAAAATTTTTCACATGATCATCCTGATTTACTGCCAAAACATTAAACACCATCCTGCGATACAATTGCTCCAAGCGTTTCGTCATAAACTGATTTCTGCCATTCTCCCGTAATACACGGCATTCATTCATCTGAATTCCGGCGGCACAAGCCATAAGATAATACGCATATTCAATCGACGTGTATTCCGGTGCATCTTCCATCCCATGATCACCATTTCCGGTAACCCCGTCAAATTTGATCAACCAATATCCAAATCCATCCCCTGCATCAATCTGTCCGGAACGAATATCTCCGGACTCCTCATTCCACGCTATGATTGCTTTGGCTCTCGCCCCTCCTGCAGAAGTGCCTAATTGCAGCAGTTGCTTCTGCGTAATTTCGCTTGTCATAGCTAATTTTTCCTGTTCTCTTCCCTGCAAAATCTGAGAAGCAAGATTTACCAATTCCTCTATATTTACTGATTCACCTGCTCCTGATACCGGACCTTTTGCTGGTACATATTCCAACGCTCCCATCCCTCTTTTGCCTGTGTAGCACAGTCGCTCAATCACATTAAATGACTCCGGTAATCTGCCTTGCTTTGCAAGCCACTGATCAATCACTGCATTTCCAAACTTATCCGGCAGAGAATCTGCCAACAGTCCCTATCCTGGTTCCCCAAAGATATACTTCTGCCGTCTGGATCATTTTTCATCCCCCCACTGAAATACATTTTCATAATCAACTTTTCGACTGTGACGCACCCGTTGCCGTTTCGTATTCTCATGCAAATAGTACGATGGTCTTTGTGTAACATCCGGAACCAAAAAATCAAGATTTTTCTCTAAATCCAACGCTTTCAGTATTCTGATCAGATTCCCAAATTGAATATCCTCTCCCCCCTCAAAACGCGAAATACTTCTCACAGATACCCCCGATTTATCAGATAATTCCTTCTGCGTCATGGGATATCCGATTCTGTATTTCTTTAACTTTTCACTGATCTCCCTTCGTATATTTTGAGATGTCAAACTATTTGCCATAAACAATCACCATACCTTTATAACGCGCAACAAATGTCTTTTTAAATATATTTTCATGTATTAAAATGTAATATTTGTCTATTTATTTCTATATATTCTGTATAACATTTTACTCAAATTATGTCAACCACTTTTTATAGCATATTTTAATTTATACAAAAGTCAATCATCGGATCAAAAAATATTTTCTGTATGATTTTATAAAATTGGCTCATACTATTCCTAATGATTTACAAAACGATATAATATTTATTTCATTTTGAAAGGAGCATTGGTATGAGTCACGATAAAAATGGCACAACCGGTTTAAATCATATGAACAAACGCCAGCTTGCCGAAGGTCTTGAATTTCTCGACGACCTGACGGAAGATGAACGAAAACGCTTTGAATCCCTTCCCGATGAGGACAAGCATCGCTGTATTGCCCAGAATCTGATCAGTCACCAGGACGACAAGCTGTGGGACGATGATATCGGTATCAGCCAGTTAGAGGGACGTATTGTCACAAAAAGCTTTCAAGGATAAAAGGGCAAAACGCCAGCCGCACATGCTTCTCCATATGCGGCCGGCGTCTTGTTTATCCATGATTTATTTTTTACGAACAGATTTATTTTACTTTTCTATTAATCTGCAAAAAGCTGTGTAGAAAGATATCTGTCACCGGAATCCGGCAGAAGTGCTACGATCACTTTGCCCTTATTCTCCGGACGTGATGCCAGAATCGTTGCAGCCTTCAGTGCTGCTCCGGAAGAAATACCAACCAGAATACCCTCGCTCTGTGCAAACTTCTTACCCTCCACAAAAGCATCATCATTGGCGATTGGAAGAATCTCATCATATACATCTGTATTCAATACCTTAGGTACGAAACCGGCACCGATTCCCTGAATCTTATGTGCTCCCGGTGCTCCACCGGAAAGAACAGGGCTGGTCTCAGGCTCTACTGCAACAACCTTCACATTTGGATTCTGCTCCTTGAGATACTCGCCGATACCTGTAATGGTTCCGCCGGTACCTACACCTGCAACGAAGATATCTACCTTTCCATCGGTCTGCTCCCAGATCTCAGGACCTGTGGTTGCCTTATGTGCTGCCGGATTGGCCGGATTATCAAACTGTCCAAGGATTACGGAACCCGGTGTATTTGCCTGTAACTCCTCTGCCTTGGCAATGGCACCTTTCATACCCTTTGCACCTTCTGTCAGTACAAGCTCTGCTCCATATGCTTTTAATAATGTACGACGCTCAATACTCATGGTATCCGGCAGGGTAAGCACTGCGTGATATCCCTTTGCAGTTGCAACGGCTGCAAGACCGATTCCTGTATTACCGGATGTTGGCTCAATGATGGTAGCTCCCGGCTTTAAAATCCCCTTCTTCTCTGCATCCTCGATCATTGCGAGACTGATACGATCCTTAACGGAACCTGTCAGGTTCAGGTACTCCAGCTTCGTCAGGATGGTTGCATCTGTAACGCCTGCTGCTGCACTGTATTTACTTGCTTTTAATATTGGTGTTCCTCCGATCAGTTCTACTGCACTCTCTTTAATCTTTGCCATAATAATATCCTCCTTCATACTCTGAACATTCTGCTTCTCTGATCTCTCCGCTTCAGAAGCATTCCTGCCTGAAAGCCTCAAAAATCAGTTGTTTTTCTTTAATTATACTATTCATACCGTGTTTGTATGAATTGATTTTATAATGGTATTATATTCCTTCAATTCCTATCTGTCAATAGGAATTTATAAAATCTCGCAAAAATTATAAAGCAGCTGCCCATAAGGGCAGCCAGACATTCTTCATTCCTGGCTACAAGATTTCATTATGTCTCTAATAACGACTGATCTCCTCGGATTCGTCATCGCTTTTACGGATCTCCCGGATGACGACATCGTATTTGACTCCATTTTCCAGCTCAATGGTGACAGTGTCTCCCACGCGATGCTTGAGAAGACATTTTCCCATCGGGGATTCGATACTGATCATATTATTCATGACGTCTGCACGTATGGTAGTGACGATCTTGTATTCCTCTTCGCAGTCATCTTCCGGCACATATACCACAACGGTATCATTGAGTCCCAGCTCTTCCTCTCCTGCGTCATCTTCTACGATCTGTGCTGTCTTGATCATGCGCTCCAGATAGCGGATCCTGCTTTCGTTGCGGTTTTTTACCTTTTTGGCTGCTTTATATTCAAAGTTCTCACTAAGATCTCCCTGGGCTCTTGCCTCCTTCACGTCCTCCAAAGCTTCCTTTCGCACCACCAGTTTGCGGTGTTCCAGCTCCTTCTCCATCTTTTCAACATCCTGTCTTGTTAAACGGTCATACATAATTTCATCCTCCTTTTCGATTTATAAAATACCCACCAATTTAAATGTCTTTCTGCATTGTAAATCTTTATTTGTATAATTCAAACAGAATTTTATTGATTATTTGTTGATTTTTGACAATGATATTTTATCACAACCCGTATATAATATGTATAAGAAATCTTAATTGATTTCTTCATCACACATGGAGTCCTGTGACTGTTCCGACAGGACATTAATCTAAAACTGACAGAGCGATGAGAGGTGTGACGGTTCTGACACCTCGGTAAACAAAAAGTGACCGAGTGATGATCTTTATATGGGAGAGTTGTTACTCTCCCATTTTCACAAAGGAGTTTTATGCCAATTCAAAAGAAAGATTTTCTCGATTTCCGAATATTTACCTTAACCAATCAGTTTTATAGTGATTATCCCGATCCTCCTTATAGAGAATTGATGCGAAAAAATAAACGCCCCTATAATTGTCTATTGATGCGATCGAGCTATGGATATTTCATATGCATTCCATATAGAAGTCATATTAACCATAAATATGCATATAAATTCAAAAATAGTGCTCGTTCCAGGAATTCAAAATCAGGATTAGACTATAGTAAAATGGTTATCATTCACAATTTTGATTATTTAAGTACACAAAATGCTATCATTGATTCTGACGAATATAAAGAAACCCGACAAAATATAGAACACATCAAAAACGACGTCACAAAATACATTAACGAATACATTGACTATGTAAGACTTCCCGATCCAAACCAAGCACCAAAAAAATTAAAACGTAAATATATGTATTCTACATTACAATACTTCCACAGGGAGTTAAATATATAGTTTCATTTTTATGAAGCTATTTTTACTTTCTAAAAATAATTCCCATTGACAAACCACGTCAATGGGAATTGTATTTCATATTCAGATCTTTTATTAGCGATAAATGATCTCGCTTCTCTTTGGTCCGTTGGATACCATTGTGATCGGCACTCCGATCTCCTTCTCGATGAACTCGATATAACGGCGGCAGTTCTCCGGCAGCTTATCGTACTCGGTAATGCCTCTGATATCACAGTTCCAGCCCGGAAGTGTCTCATAAACAGGCTTTGCCTTTGCAAGCTTAGCGGTTACAGGGAAGTCTTTTACAACCTCTCCATCGATCTCATAACCAACGCAGACCGGAATCTCCTTGAGATATCCAAGGCAGTCAAGAACGGTCAATGCAACCTCGGTTGCTCCCTGGATCTGGCAGCCATAACGGGATGCTACGGCATCAAACCATCCCATACGACGTGGACGTCCGGTTGTTGCACCGTACTCTCCGCCGTCACCGCCACGTTTCCGAAGCTCCTCAGCCTCTACCTCATCGTGGATCTCACTGACGAACTCACCGGCACCAACTGCACTGGAGTAAGCCTTTACAACGGTAACGATCCTCTTGATCTCATACGGAGGAATTCCTGCTCCGATGGCACCGTAAGCGGCCAGCGTAGAAGAAGAAGTAACCATTGGATAAATACCGTGATCCGGATCCTTGAGAGAACCAAGCTGACCCTCCAGAAGAATTCCCTTGCCCTCCTTGATCGCCTGACGAAGATAAGCTGATACATCGCAGACATAAGGTGCAACCATATCACGATACTCGTGAAGTGTATTTAAAAGCTCGTCCGGATCTAACTCCGGCTTATTATAAAGATATTTCAGAGTAACATTTTTCTGCTCGCAGATCCGTGCGATCTTGTCCTTTAAGACATCATCATCGAACAGCTCGGATACCTGAATACCAATCTTTGCATATTTATCTGAATAGAATGGTGCAATACCTGATTTGGTAGATCCGAAGGATTTCTTGCCCAGACGCTCCTCCTCATACTGATCAAATAAAATATGATACGGCATCAGGATCTGTGCTCTGTCAGATACAAGGATCTTTGGCTTTGGCACACCCTGCTCAACCAGAGAATTTACCTCTTTAAACAGGTAAGGAATGTTAAGTGCAACACCGTTTCCGATCACACTTGTGGTATGATTGTAAAACACACCGGATGGAAGAAGATGAAGTGCAAATTTGCCATAGTCATTGATAATCGTATGACCTGCATTGCTTCCTCCCTGAAAACGTACGATGATATCGGACTTCTCACCTAACATATCGGTGATCTTTCCTTTTCCTTCATCGCCCCAGTTTGCTCCAACGATTGCTGTAACCATAATAGCCCCCATTTCTGCACTGCCCTGACTACATTCCCCATATCCGGCAGTGCTATGATGACATGGGGACGGATCCGCATTTTCTGCCGTTCATCCGGCATACGAAACGAGGATCCTGTAAATTGATTCCTACACGTTGATTTCTGATTTCATTCCCAGGATCTCCTGATTCTCATCGAGAATCGGTTTTACAATATTCTGAATAAACTCTTCTACCTGTGAAGCGGAACGTCCTGTATATCTGGATGGCTCCATCAATGCCTGCAGCTCCGGCAGAGTCATCGGGAATTCATCATCTGCAGCGATCAGCTCCAGAAGATTATTCTCTTTGCCTTCCTGTTTTACGTTCTTGCCTGCTTCCATGGAAAGCTGACGGATCTTTTCATGAAGCTCCTGTCTGTCTCCGCCTGCCTTTACCGCATCCATCATGATATTTTCTGTAGCCATGAATGGAAG
>JBNMJP010000073.1:0-8705 GCA_050873905.1 Jutongia sp.
AATATCGTCGTTTTTCCGGCTCCGGTATCTCCGGAGATCAGAAAAAGTCCCTTATCCTCAAACTGTGTAAAATCAATTTCCGGCATCTGATCCCCATAAGGTCCAAAGCCGCTGATCAACAATTTAATCGGCTTCATCCATCACACCTGCCTCTCTTGCCACCATTCGCATAATCTTCATTTCTTCCTCACTGATCTCACAGCCATAAATTTTACTGTAAAAATCCTCGATCAGTTCTTCAAAGGATCTGTTTTCGGCAATTTTTGAAATATCTACCTGATCGATCGCTTTCGTATGTGAATTATCATAATCAATCTTAACCGTATTGGGATAAATCTGCTGAAAAATACCCATGGCATCATTTACAATATCCTCATCTGTCAGCGTTGCATAAATAAAATCCTCCGTATCCGTTACGTTTTCCGCCTTAAGCAGCTGCTCCAGCTTCCCCTTAATATGACGCATATCCCGCATAGGTTTTAACGAAATCAATTCAACGGATGTCTTTCCCTTTTCCTCCAGGGTAATCACCGGAATCGATTTATCATTCGCCACCTCACTCAGAGAATATTTCAGCGGAGAACCGGAATACCGTACCTCCTCCCGCCCTATTTTCTGAGGAGAATGAATATGTCCCAGAGCCACATAATCAAATGCATCAAAGCAGTCATAACCGATCTTTTCCACAAGACCAACACTCTGCACACCGACACCCTCTGATCCACTGGTCACCGGATCCTCTAATTTTCCGATTACAAATTGATGTGCTGCGATCACATTCCGACGTGATCTGTCAATCTCTGCCTGCTCCAGAACCGCCCTTACCGCATCATCATAATTTTCAATCTTTGCATCCGGCAGAAAATGTTTTACCTGTGACGCTTTTACAAAGGGAAGAAGATAAATATCTATCTCTCCGTAATCATCCGTTACTGTTTTTTTATACAGCGTCCCTTCATATTTTGCTGAAATATAGATCCGGTTCTTTTCAAAAAGATCCCTTCCGTAATTCAGACGTTCATCGGAATCATGGTTTCCACTGATCATAAATGTCATGACACCGACTCCTGCAAGACTGCTCAAAAAATAATTTAGCAGCTTTGTCGCTGCTTCACTGGGAACCGCTCTGTCATATACATCCCCTGCGATCAGTACCGCATCAACGGACTGATTTTTTACGATTTCCAATATCTGATCTAATATATATTTCTGATCCCTGATCAAGTCAAAATCCCCCAGAGATTTTCCTAAATGCAGGTCCCCCAAATGCAAAAATTTCATACTCCTGTTTCTCCTTTTCATATCATGAATAAAAATGCTTAGGCAAAAACTTTAAAAACTATGCTTTTCCTCACTTGCGGACGCGTTCATATCTATTGTATCATAAATTGGCAACGCTTCGGCAAATGCTTCGTAAAAACTATGCTTTTATAAATCCGCAATGACCCGGCGAAAATTTAAAAAGCCCCTGTGGGAGTTATAAAACTCTCACAGGGGCACACATATGAAAGCGATGGTTTATTTAACTTATTTGCACTTATCTATGACCTTTATCCCTCAATGGCAATGGTCTTTGTCTGCTCAACTGCAGGCTGTGGATCTTTCTTTGGAACAGAGATTTTCAGGATACCATCCTCAAACTTCGCTTTAATATCCTCCTCTGTCATATCCTCACCTACATAAAAGCTACGGCTGCAGCTTCCATAATATCTCTCACGGCGCAGGTACTTACCACTCTTCTCATCCTTTTCGCCGTCCTCAGATTTCTTCTCAGCACTGATGGTCATATAACCATCCTTGAGCTCGGCCTTTACATCTTCCTTCTTATAACCCGGCAGATCAATATCAAGCTCATAACCGGCATCTGTCTCTTTCACATCGGTCTTCATGGCACTTGGTGTCGGGTTTGCATAATGAATCACATTCATTGGTCTTGCGAAATCATCAAAAAAGTCATCAAATAAATTTTCTCCAAAAATACTAGGCATCAACATAAGTCATTCCTCCTTCAATCAAACCTTATTGAACTGTTCTTCTCAGAGCAAGTAGGATGAAGTCCCAGTCATTCCTGACTTCCTATTACCTCTTCCCTTGTTCTGTAATATGTTATACCACCTTTATTAGCACTCGTCAAGAGTGAGTGCTAACATTTTTTGTGAAAATTTTGTGAACTCTAATGAAACTCCGTCATATGCTTCCGATAATGCAGCGGTAGATTGGTTCTCTGCAGTCCTGCATTCTCCCGTTCCTTAATGGCTATGCTGTCAAAGAACGCTTTCCACAGGTCTGCATACTCCTGTCCGCCACTGTGCTCCAGTCCATCTAACACCTGACACTCCTCCGGTTCCAGCTTACGCAGATACCATTTCCTTCCGGGATTATGAAACGCTGCTTTTCCATGGCTCTTATCATAGACAATGAACCATTCCGGATTCAGACGGTCTGTAAAATGGTCTGCAACCATATCGATCACCTCATTCTCCGGTTCGATCACTGCATACAATACGGGATGATCCTGCCAGGATATTTCCTCAAACCGTATAAACTCAAGAAAATAGTGTGCTTCATTCCTTGCTTTTCGGTAAATCTCAAATATCCTCTGGACACAGGGAATATGAAGTGCCTCCGTCACCTTGCTGCCCAGCGCAAAACCATATACGATAAAATGATAGATCACATCTGCCTTATCGGGTTGGCGGCTTCCTGCCGCCACCATAATATACTGATATGCCTGCTGCGAAATCTGCCGCCGGACGGTACGAAGCACCTTCGTCATCTTATGCTCATCCGGCACCACATCCACATACTCCGAAAACAAAGTATAATTCTGCTCTGCCTCCGGCATATTTACCTCCAGTCGGATATGGTCGTGTCCATATGCAGATTTCCCCGCATCATAAACAGCTGTAAAGATGGCCTCCGGTGTATCATCACACCGGTATATTCTCGTCTCCTTCATCGTCTCCTGATAACCTCCCCTCCGCCACACTAATTTCCATCTGCCGCAAAATCAAACAGCGACAACTGCTGATAATGGATCTGGTTCTGCTGATAACATCTCTGCAATTCCTTCTCCTCCCCTACCAGCCGTCTTGTGATAAAATCTTCATCCACCTTGAGAAAGTCATACATCATCCTGCCATTACACGTAATAAAATACACAGCTCTCTTTAATACCACTCCCATTTTTTTCAGATGTGAATAGTCCAGAGAACCTGTCCTTCTCGCTTTTACAATTCGGCTGGCCGACTTTACACCAATCCCCGGCACACGCAGCAGCGTATTATAATCCGCGGTATTGATCTCTACCGGAAAAGACTCCATATGCCCCAATGCCCAGTCACATTTCGGATCAAGAAATACATTGAAATTGGGTCTGGACGGTGACAACAGCTCTCCGGCTTCAAAGCCGTAGTACCGAAGTAGAAAATCTGCCTGATACAACCGATGCTCCCGCCGCAGAGGCGGTCCACTCTCCAGCGCAGGAAGAGTGGCATCCTGATTTACATTGATAAAAGCCGAATAAAACACTCTCTTCAGATCAAATCTCTGATATAACGCCTCCGAAACAAACATGATCTCATAATCACTCTCCCCTCCGGCGCCAATGATCATCTGTGTACTCTGACCCGCCGGTACAAATCCGCGGTTCGTATCATGATGCCGCCACTGTGTCAATCCCGCGGTCCCGGCAGAGGAAGGGAGATAAAGATCATCCGCCTCCTTCATAATATCTTTGCCGACGTTCTGACTATGACCTGCTCCGGTCGATATCTCCTGTAATCCTCCCGGCTTCGAGACAGCCCCTCTACGTCCCGCTCCAGTCGATGCACTCTGCAGGCCCGTCAGCTTCGGTGCCCCCTCCCTCTGGCTGATCCCATCCGGCATGCTTCTCCCCAGCCTGCGGCTGGTATGCCAGTAGGCACTGCGATTACCACCCTTCATCCCAAGTGCCTGACGGCTCTCCTCCATTCCTGACTGAATCTGACGCATAGGTGTCAGGATCTGTCTGCGATCCTTATTGGGAGCAAGCTGACGCAGGCCGTCCGCCGTAGGAAGCTCCATATTGACACTCATACGATCCGCATACCAGCCTGCAAGTTCCACTAACTCCGGTGAAGCCCCCGGTATCGCCTTGCAATGGATATAGCCATGAAACCGGTGAATCGTCCGGAGATCATGAAGTGTCTGACAGATCAATTCCATCGTATGATCGGCTGACTGTATGATCCCGGAGCTCAAAAAAAGACCTTCTATATAATTTCTCCGGTAAAACTCCATCGTCAGCTCACAAACCTCCTCCGGAGTAAACGTCGCTCTGGGAACATCATTCGTCACACGGTTAATACAATATTTGCAATTATAGATACATTCATTGGTAAATAGGATCTTTAACAAAGAAATGCATCTTCCATCTGCCGAAAAGCTGTGACAGATCCCTGCCACACTTGTATTTCCAATCTGTCCATCCTTCCCCTTACGGGAAACCCCGCTGGAGGTACAGGCGACATCATACTTCGCCGCATCAGATAATATCCGCAGCTTCTCCTCCAGAGACGCATGCTCCGCAAAGATCATTCCTATCATCTCCTCTCAAACGCGCATCGAACATTTGTTCTATTATAATACACTCGTCCCATGTCTGTGTCAAGAGGAAAAAGCTGGAAAGTGCGGGATTTATTTTTCTTTGTCAACAATTGCTAAAAATCACTCCGCAATCTATAAAAAACGCACCATATAATATTAAACGTCATCTGTACAGCTTCGAGTACCTGTGTGATCAGGATCCGTCGTTGACATTTGGAGATGAGACCATTAAAATTATTCTAAATACGAAAGGAACGATGGACGATGTGAGCCCGGAAATGAAACGGTTGTTGGAATATATAGATGGTCAGGCTGCAAGTGACGAATTTACGAGAGAGCTGGATGATGCGGTGCAGTCTGTCCGCCGAAATGAGAAATGGAGGTTGGATTATATGACACTGCAGCAGGAATATCGTGAAAAATATAATGAGGGGCTGGAAGCCGGAATCGAGCAGGGACTAGAGCGTGGAATCGAGCAGGGTAAAATCCAGGGAAAAACTGAGGGAAAAATTGAAATCCTCTATGTTGACCTTCATTTTTCGATTGCGGAGATTGCACAGAAGCTGAAAATGTCTGAGGAACATGTACAAAGGATTGTGAAAAAAATTGAAGATAAAAAATGATAAATCACTCCCGTATGACGCGCCATGCCTCCACAAGCCTCTCCATTCCCCATGCTGCATTGGCTGGACTGGTAGACGGCAGACACACCGCCTCGATCCCGGTCTGTTTTGCCTGATATTTACGATACAACTGCTCCGCCTTTTTCCCATTGACATAAATCCGGCGAACCGGTGCCTGCGCCAGAATCCCACTCAGATCCGTAGGCACTACATCCTTAATGCTGCTGTCTGCTGATCCCTGAATCTCACAGGATGCGATCACATCCCAGACTGCCACACCATTCCGTAACAAAAACTCTTTCTTTTCCTCGACAGTCTGTGGCACCTCATTGCCATACACCGCAGCGAGAACCCGCCAGAAACGATTTTGCGGATGCCCATAGAAAAATCCCTGTTCCCTGGATTTCACAGAGGGAAAACTCCCCAGAATTAAAATATTAGAATGATCGTCATAAACCGGTGCTATAGGATGCTGTATCATGCCACAAACCTTTCCTAAGCTCTGCAGTCAATAAAACTACAAAGCCTAAATTTATAAAACATATTTTTCTATTCATCATTTTTGAACCGGCAAGCCTAAATTACTTTCCTTCGATTTCTCAAGAAATTCCTGCGGATAATCATCCTTCTTTCCATTATTTTTAAATACAAAATATGGTTTTCCAAAGATGTATTGATAAGAATCGAACTTCTTTTTGTCCAGCTTGTCATATCCACTGCATTGTATCAGGAAATAACGGTTGATGCAATGCACACCGATCCAACGCCCCTTGTCCACAGAGATAAAAGTTCCCAGAAATGCAGAATATGTATCCTCCACCTCATCCGTATAGCAAAATCCTTTCATGGTCAGAGTATTTGCCACAAAAAACAAAACTACAATTCCAAAAATCCCTGCTATGATCCATTTCTTTTTCGCCATCATATCCCTCCGATAATTCATCCCAACTACTTCCTGCGGGTGGTCCTGTAAATATTCCTCATCAAAAATCTGATTCATTTCCTTCATAAAATCAGAAATTTTATAAACCTGCCCATTGGTGATCTGCTGCCTCTGATCTGTTGACTTCATTTTTTCCGGAAATTCAGCATATGGAATAACAAACTCCCCGTCTTTTGTTTTTATATCAATAAGAACCAGGCTGTACATTTGAGAATAATAATACTCTGCTTTCACAATATCCTCCGATGTAATCCCGGCTTTTGCAATGATCCGGGCAACCTCTTTCTTCGGTGCCGGTATCTGTTCCTGCTTCTCCCCGGAGGACTCCCCCAGCCGGACATAAGCATGCTCCCGAAGAGCAAACGTCATAATCCCCTTTTCTCCATTATCCCGTTGATACGGTACCTTCCATTGAACCTTGCCGGACACATGATCCGCCAGATCTTCGCCCTTCAGATACTCTGTCAGCCAGAAATTCTCCAATAAATTTACCCGATATGCTTCCTTTAAAGGATCACTGCTTTTATTTCCGTCAGCCTGCTCCTTTACCGCTTCCTGCAGCCCACTTCTCTCGGAAGCTTCGTTCTCTACTGTCAGCCTTTTTTCCAGCTTTTGAAGCTCACTCAGGTTTTCTGTCCCGGAAAGTGCCTCTGCATTTTCTTTTGCCTTGCTGCTTTTTCCCGCCGTAACCGTCAAACCTGCGATACATATCACGATAAGCAAAGTCACAAGATGTCTCCGCTTGCATACAAATAAGCAATTTCTATTCATCCCCATCACCCCTCCTGCGAAATCAGCTGCATTCCAAACGTCAGCTCATCCGGCACAGACTTTCCCTCCTTATACTGAAAGAACCACTCCAATCCCTCCAATAACTGAAACTGCTCCTGCTTCTCCAGCTTTTTCCCATCGGAAAATTGACGGGAAGCCGTCTTAGAATACTGCTTCTTATCGTCTTCCGAAGTCTTTTCATAATATGTATGAATCACCCCGGCACAGTCCTCTCTCCTCATAAGCTCCGCAATAAAATTATAACGACAATAATAGTAGCCCAGCATCTGAGCATAATTGTCAAATGCAGACTGTGCCCAAAAACCATGAGCTTTCCGGATAAACTGATACAACTTCCCGGTATTCATGTCCTCCAACAATTCCTGTGGAAACTGCTGTGACGCCATCAATTCGTCATCGGATGGCTTCCACTGAATCTCATATCCCTTCGGATAACACCAATTTCCGTCAGAATCCTTCCAATCCGAAATATCACCCCTTCGTACCTTGTCATATTTCTTTGTGAAATAATTCTGATAATAATCTCTCTCCCCGTCCGGAATCAATGTCTTTCCAAGCAGGTCTGCAATTTCATCTCCGGACTGCTCTGCTGTCTTATCTGCAGATTCTGTTGTTTGTACCGGCTCCTTTTTGGACGATCCTGCATCCTGACCGTTGTTTCCGCATGCAGTCAATAGCACGGCAAGAGATAGTGCTGCCATAGTCCCCATTAATTTTGATCTCATATTGTCCTCCTTTTTGATAGTAATCCGCTTGAACTCTTTTTGTTGTCTCGACTTCTTTCTAAATATATCGTCATACATTCAGAACAACTTAAAAATACCAGCTTCTTCCGAATCAAACGGTGATATTTTAATAGAATAACTATCATCTTTCAATTTTTTAAACGAAGAATAATCTCCCACCTTCTCATTTGACAATACGAATTGTTGAAATCCTGTATCCATTTTCGACAAGTCAATATCACTGAATTCCTCATCCGGTATATCCAACAAATACATGTATTTATAGTTCTTTTCCTTAAATTGTCTTGTGTTTTTTGCCGCATAAGAATCATTTTCAAAACTTTCATAGCAATAAAAATTCTTTCCATTATACTGGATATAAGCAAAAACAGGATCACCTTCTATTGTAAAAGTAACTATATCCACACTCGCGTTTTCTCCCCGTTGTACTGACTCAATAAAATCCTTCAGTTTTTCTTTTCTCATTGCATATGGACTTGTATTTACAAAAACGTCTGTTTCTTTTAAATCATCAAAATTCACCGGATACTGCTCCAAATGTTTTTTCACCTTTTCCCTGTTGCGTCCCTGATACGATGTAACCTGCTTTTTCCTATAAATATCCGAAAATGCTCCCTCTGCAACCTTCTTTGTAATTGCCGGCAGTTTCACCTTCTCCCCTAATGTTCCGTGATTATATACCTCATATACCGTACTCATTACGACATATGGGGAACCCTGTATCTTTTCCCAATCTTCTTTGCGATATTCCTTCCAGCGAACACCCAGCTCCTGAAGTCTTTTTTGCAGCTTCGTCTGCTTCGGACAGTATACCGTCAGATCATCGGAACAATTTCGAAATGCTTTTTCATTAATCGAAAGGGGAATTTCATCATCCCAGTTTTCTATTACAATATTCTTCAACTCATAGCAATTTCGGAATGCCTCTCCGGCAATTTCAAAATCAGGAGCTGCGTTTCTTTTTAACTGATTAAAATCAAGCTTTATTGTTTTCCTCGTTTCCCCTCCGTAAGT
>JBNMJP010000074.1:0-8562 GCA_050873905.1 Jutongia sp.
ACCGTCAGCTATATTAAAGGCGTTGCTGCCCATTGGGCTGGCCATGCTGTTTATGTACATCATTCAGGGGCTTTGCAAATATTATGTCAGCTATCAGGGACATATGATGGGAGCCAATATGGAACGGGATATGCGGCAGCAGCTTTTTGATCATTATGAGAAGCTGTCTTTCTCCTATTATGATCAGAATAATTCCGGTCAGATGATGAGTAAGCTGGTGTCAGATCTGTTTGATATCTCCGAGATGGCACACCACGGTCCGGAGAATTTATTTATTTCTCTGATCAAGATCATTGGTTCCTTTGTCTTTTTGTTTTTGATCAACTGGCGGCTGGCTGTCCCGCTTTTGGCGCTTGTCTTTTTTATGGTTCTTTTTTCGTACAGTCAGAATCGGAGAATGCAGGCAACTTTTATGGATAACCGGCAGAAGATCGGAGAGATTAATTCCAGTCTGCAGGATACGCTGGCGGGCATCCGTGTGGTACAGTCCTTTGCCAATGAGGAGATCGAGCGGGAGAAGTTTGGGCACAGCAATGAGAATTTCCTGCGTTCCAAGGATGCCAATTACCGCTGCATGGGCTCCTTTATGAGCGGCAATCTGTTTTTTCAGGGGCTGATGTATCTGGTGACTCTTGTATTTGGCGGATGGCTCATTGCCAGAGGTCAGATGGAGGTGGCTGATCTTGCTATGTATGCGCTGTACATTGGCATTTTTATCAGCCCGATCCAGATACTGGTGGAGCTGACGGAAATGATGCAGAAGGGTCTGTCAGGCTTTCGGCGTTTTCTGGCGGTGGTGGAGACAGAGCCGGATATCGTGGATGCTCCGGATGCAAAGCCATTGGAACATGTCAAAGGAACCGTGGAATATGACAATGTATCCTTTCATTACAATGATGATGATACGCTGGTGCTGTCGGATGTATCTTTCCGGATCGAGGCGGGTAAGTCCGTGGCACTGGTGGGACCTTCCGGCAGCGGCAAGAGTACAATATGTTCTCTGCTTCCGAGGTTTTACGATGTGACGGGAGGAAGTGTCCGCATTGATGGACAGGATATCCGGGAGCTGACAATGGAAAGCCTTCGTGATCAGATTGGTCTGGTACAGCAGGATGTTTATCTGTTCTGCGGCACGATCAAGGAGAATATTGCATACGGCAAGCCGGGTGCTACTATGGAGGAGATTAAGGATGCCGCCGGAAAGGCGAATATCCATGATTTTATCATGTCGCTGCCGGATGGTTATGACAGCTTTGTGGGAGAGCGCGGAACGCGTCTGTCCGGAGGACAGAAGCAGCGGATCTCCATTGCCCGCGTCTTTTTGAAGAATCCGCCGATCCTGATCCTGGATGAGGCAACCAGTGCTCTGGATAATGAAAGTGAGCGCTGGATCCAGCATAGTCTGGAGGAGCTTGCCAAAAACAGAACTACGATCACCATTGCTCATCGTTTGTCCACCATACGAAATGCAGATGAGATCCTGGTGGTGGCAGATACAGGTATTGTGGAGAGAGGAACTCATGAGGAGCTTCTGGCGATGAATGGAATCTATGCTCATTACAATGAGATGGCGTGATAAAAGAAATATTATAAAAATATTGTGTCCATCAACCGTAACTCTACGAATTATGAGATTGTTGAGGTTCTTTGTGACGGAGAGAAGATTGCGTCGATGGCGTTGTTGCTGGACCGGAGGGGAGGACACAGTGAGGTTGTGAGAATGGAGCTGGAGGGACGGCTGGTGCTGCAGGAGATCTGTTTTTTGTTAAGCGAAATGAACCAGCCGGAATATTGCATTTAGAGAAAATCGTCGGCTGTATTGCTAAATGTGTAGGACTATCCGTTAATTATGCCATGTTTATTTATTTTATATTTAGTTATGATATACTTTGTTTGTCGCAAAAAACAAACAAAGAAAGGATGAATGAAATGAGAAAAGTATTAAAAAAAGGATTGATCGCAGTCATGACGGCAGCGGTATTATTTGGAAGCACAATGGCGGTTTCCGGAACGGCTGATGCCAATATGGCAACGGCAGGAGAGGCAGGACAGTCAGAGGCACCAAAGCCAAGTAAAGGCAAGGTTCCGAAGGATGGAGGGCTCATTTTTAAAAGGGATTTTAAGACGACAGGACGTTATTCAAAAGAAGTCACAAAATATGTTTATAATGCGAAAAAGGGAGGATGTTATATCGTTTATGCCGGCAACTCCAGTAAAGCAAAAGCAAGAAAAATGATCAAAACAATCCGTGGAATTACATTATATTCTACCAAGAAGCAGGTATATAAGAGATATGGAGATATTGATAATCTGCGGGGAGATGCATCTGATTTTATTAATGTCAGAAAACAATGGAAAAATAATAAATACATTTATAAGAATGTTTTTAAGAAGGGAAATTATATTCAGGGATATTGCAGTTATGATGAAAATGATGCAATTTTCTTTATCTTTAATAAAAAGAAAGAGGTTATTGCCATTGAGTTTGATCGCGGACCGGAAAGTACAAAACAGCAATAGGATGATCTGTTTTATCTGTCGCGGATAAGGGGATATCTGTGATAATAAAACCACCAGAGACGCAGGGAAAGATAATCGGTAGAGAACCGGCTTTCCGCTGCGTCTTTTTGCGTGGGACATGGGGCGGAAAAAGTTTTCTTAAATAAATCTTAAGAAGTTCATTTGTTTATTTTAAGAATTCCATGATAATCTGATCATGAAGAATTTTATAATTTTACGTTCGTATTTTTGCGGTCCATTTACAGCAGACTGCAGAGGAACAGGAGGGTATGATGATCGAAGTTCAAAATGTTTACATAAGCGGCAGAATTTGCGTTATAATGTCAATGTCAGAAAAAAATAATCTTTTCTTAAGAAAAAGCTTCGGATTTCGAAAGATCTGTCTGTTATTCTTGTGTTGAAACAGGATGATGTCACATTCGTTCAGGTGTCAAAGCACCTTTGGCAATGTGACCTGATTTACAGGGGATTCGAAAGGCAGTGATTTATTATGAAGAGAAAAGATAATTCAAAGAAGATTGTAGTTAGTATACTTTTATTGCTTGTGATGATCTGTGTGGCAGTGTATGGAGTTGCATTGTATCACGGAACGCCGCACGGGGATAATTATATTGAAATGGAGAATGAATAAAACGCATGACGAATATTTTGCTGGTAGAGGATGATAAGGAAATCGTAAAAAATCTCAGTCTTTTTCTGCGTGACGAAGGCTTTCAGGTAAAGGCTGTCCCGGGGCAGAAGGATGCACTGGAGCAGATCGGGGAGCATGGACAGGAGATCGATCTGGTGTTGTTAGATGTATCGTTACAGGATGGCAACGGATTTGCCGTATGTGCGGCGGTCAAGGCCAATACAGAGATTCCAGTGATCTTTCTGACGGCCTCCGGGGATGAGTACAGCACCGTGACGGGACTGGATATGGGGGCGGACGATTATATCAGTAAGCCGTTCCGACCGAGAGAGCTGATATCCCGTATGAAGGGAGTACTGCGCCGTTGCGGAAGGACGCAGGCAGTGCTGGAGCTGGGGGATGTCAGGGTGGATACGCTGGGAGGCACTGTGACGAAAAACGGACAGGAGATCATTTTGTCTGCTTTGGAGTACCGTTTACTTCTGATATTTATCAACAATAAAGGGATTGTGATGACGAGAAATAAGCTGTTGGAGGAGATCTGGGATGCCGCTGGGGAGTATGTCAATGATAATACGCTGACGGTTTACATCAAGAGACTCCGGCTAAAAATTGAGGACGATCCGCAGGAGCCTGTGCTGATCCGCACTGTCCGGGGAATGGGATACCGGGCGTGATCTGGTCTGTCCGATAAAGCGGACATATACGTAGATTTTCCTGCTCAAAGGGAAAAGGGTATTTTGACGGGACACGAAAAAGCGGTTTCAGTGGAAAGGTAAAAGGATCATTATATGAAGTTATTTCGAAATCCGGAGATCCGGAAAGAAATCCTGTATTATATTGTGATATATCTGGAGGGAGCGGCATTGGCGTTCTGGCAAATTGGCAGTGTGGCGGCCGGTTTGGTGGTGCTGGCGGGAGTCGTGGCACTGATCCTGCATCTGGGATTTATCGGAAAACGCTACAAAAGAATTGCGGATATGTCCGAAAAAATGGACAGTATATTGCATGATGATGGAGAGACGCTGCTGCAGGACTGTCAGGAGGGCGAGCTTGCGATTCTTCATACACAGCTTAACAAGCTGGTACGACGTATGAGGGAACAGGCAGACGTGTTAAGGCAGGACAAGGTTTTTCTGGCGGATGCCTTGGCAGATATTTCTCACCAGCTCAAGACTCCATTGACTTCGCTGCAGCTTCTGGCAAGTTTTCTGCAGGAGGACAAGGTGAGCCCTTCGAAACGAGAATCTGTAACAGAAAGGCTTCTATGAAGCGGCTACGGTGAACACTTTGTAATAAAAACTTATGATTTTTAATATAGATATCTTTCCTCGCAAAGGTTATAATAAGGAGGAAAACACGAAGTTAGTGCCTGTGGTTCATAGCCTGAGGGATGAAAAGACTGTAGGAATTATATGCAAAAAGGGGACAATGCAGTTTGTGCGGCTGTCAGGGGAGCAGCCGTAGAATGGAGATAGATATGCAGAATATTATTGTACTTGATGATGAGCAGGAGATTGCGGATCTTCTGGAGGTGTATCTGACCAATGAGGGATATCAGGTATTTAAGTTTTACCGGGCAGAGGGTGTGTTGGACTGCATTCAGGAAAATGAGATCTCATTGGCGATCCTGGATGTGATGCTGCCGGATATCGACGGCTTTCAGCTTTGCCGTCAGATCCGGGAGAACTGGTATTTTCCGATCATTATGCTTACGGCGAAGGTGGAGGACGTGGACAAGATTACCGGACTGACTGTGGGGGCGGATGATTATATTACGAAGCCGTTTAATCCATTGGAGGTAGTGGCAAGAGTCAAGGGGCAGCTCCGGCGGTCCCAGACTTACAATCCGTCCATGACCGGGCAGGAGGATGAGGAGGAAACTTATAATATCCGTGGTCTGGAGCTGACGCCCAATATGCACACCTGCTATCTTTACGGGGAGAAGATCGATCTGCCTCCGATTGAATATGAGATATTGGTTTATCTTTGCCGCCATCTGGGGAAGGTGGTATCGGCAGAGGAGCTTTTTGAGGCCGTATGGGGGGAGAAGTATCTGAACAGTAATAATACGGTGATGGCTCATATTGCCAGGATCCGTGAGAAGCTTCATGAAAATGCCCGGGCACCGAAGTTTATTAAAACGGTCTGGGGTGTGGGATATAAAATGGACAGATAAGACGTACGGTGGGGACAGATAAAGGGAGTTAAGCCGGAGAACGACAGAATGGAGAGAGAAAGATACATGGAGGGTGAAGTTCGTCAGGAGGTTGCGAAGCAGCTTGTAAAGGGATATCTGGTGCATATGCTGGTCTATATCGTTGTGATATTGGCTCTTCTTGGCATAGCCTACCGCTGGTGCGGCAGTCAGGTATGGTATCCGTGGGACGAGCTGTATCCGCTGGTACACTGGCTTCATATCAATGTTGTTCCTGTCTTTCTATGCGTGCTTTTGGTGGGCTGTGTTGCCATTACCTGTGTGCATTTCTATCAGATGGCAAGGCTGTTGGAGCTTGTGACTAACGCGGTGGATGATCTGTATGCCAACCGGATCAACAGTGTAAAGCTTCCTTCCTCCCTGCAGGAGGTGGAGCGGAAGCTCAATCAGATCATGGTGGGGATCCGTGCCAGCCAGCAGGAAGCGAAGGATGCCGAGCAGCGCAAAAATGACATGATCATCTATATGGCACACGATCTGAAAACGCCGCTGACTTCGGTGATCGGATATCTGACTCTGCTAAAGGATGAGCCGGAAATCTCACAGGAGCTCAGGCAGAAGTATCTGGATATCGCCTGGAATAAGGCAGGACGTCTGGAGGATCTGGTCAATGAGTTTTTTGAGCTTACCCGGATGAATTTTGCCCATATGACATTAAACTGTAATATGGTTAATATGTCCATGATGGTGGAGCAGATCATGTATGAGTTTAAGCCGCTTCTGGCAGAGAAGGGCATGGATTATGAGCTGGAAGCAGAGCCGGAGATCACGGTGTACTGCGATATCGAGAAGATGCAGAGAGTGTTTGATAATCTGCTGAAAAATGCGATCAACTATGGATATCCGGACAGTATGATCCATGTGTATCTGGACAAAAACGGGGAACAGGGAATGAAGCTGATTGTCCAAAATCACGGACAGACCATTCCGGCGGAAAAGCTCAGTTATCTTTTTGAACAGTTTTTCCGGCTGGACAGTTCCAGGGATTCCAAGACCGGTGGCACCGGATTGGGCTTGGCGATCGCCAAGCAGATCGTGGAGCTTCATGGAGGCAAAATTTCCTGCGAGAGCTCTAACGAGACGATTATTTTTATTGTGGAATTATAAAGGGACACGAATCAACGTGTCCCTTTTATGGGATAGGTACAAAAAGTTTTGATGAATATATTAGAGATTTTTTGTACCGGATAAAAAACGGAGGAATACATCGACACATGGAAAATCAAAAGGGAAAACAGTTAAAGTATGTACAGCTTATGGCAGATCTGAAGGAAAAGATCCTGTCCGGCGAGATCCTGCCGGGGGAGAAGATTCCATCTGAAAATATTCTTGCGGCACAGTATCAGGTAAGCCGTCAGACGGTACGAAAAGCCATTGCCATTATGAAAAACGAAGGTTATGTTTATGCGGAGCATGGCAGAGGAACCTTTTGTACGGAGCTGGTGCGTCATAAGCATGAATCGGGAAATATTGCGGTAATAACCACATATCTGTCTGACTATATTTTCCCGCAGGTGATCCGGGGGATTGATAAGGTTCTGACCAGGGAGGGTTACAGTATCATTCTCAAAAACACAAGAAATTCCCGGACGCAGGAGATCCGTTGTCTGCAGGAGCTTTTGCAAAAGGATATTGATGGGGTGATCATCGAACCAAGCAAAAGCCAGATTTACTGTAAGCACACGGAGCTGTTTGCAAAGTTTCAGGAGTTTCAGATTCCCTGTGTATTTATTCAGGGGTGCTATGAGCAGATGAAACAGCAGCCGCAGGTGCTGATGGATGACTGCAAGGGGGGTTACCTGATCACCAGGCACCTGATCGGCCTGGGACATCGGAATATTGTCGGTGTATTTAAGGCGGATGACACCCAGGGGCAGAACCGTCATAAGGGATATGCAAAGGCTCTCAGCGAGGCGGGCATTGCCTATGATCCGGAGAAGGTGATCTGGTTTCACACCGAGGACCGGACGGTTCATCCTTATGAAAAGATCTGTCAGATGGTTCGGGAGTCTGCCGTCATGGATGGTATCGTCTGTTATAACGATCAGATCGCATGGGAGGTGATCCGGGCATTACAGGACAGTGGTCTGCGTGTGCCGGAGGATGTATCGGTATGCGGATATGATAATTCTTCCATGGCATTGTCCGGTAATCTGCGGCTTACCACCATTGCGCATCCCCAGGAGAGGCTGGGAGCGATGGCGGCAGAACTGCTCCTGCGGCTGATCCATGGAGAAGAAAACGGGGAGAAGGACCGGATTATGATAGAGCCTGAGTTGGTAGAGGGAAACTCATGTAAAAAAAGAAAAAACAACTTGTAAATACGAGTGTACAAGTTGTATGATAAAAATAGAATAAACGGTATGTGCTTACAAACTTGATAATAGAACATGTATTGGAGAAAAGTTGTACCCGTGGGACCGGGTTCACGGGTTGAGAAAGGAAGGTATCATTACTATGAATGCAAAAGAAAGTATTGTGAACGGAAAAGCAGCACTTGGCATTGAGTTTGGTTCTACCAGGATCAAGGCAGTGCTTGTGGATGAAAATTGTAAAGCATTGGCGGTAGGTTCCTATCAGTGGGAAAATCAACTGGTGGATGGTGTCTGGACCTACAGTCTGGATGCGATCCATACGGGACTGCAGGCGTGTTATAAGGCTTTGGCAGAGAAAGTGCAGGAGCAGTACGGAGTGCCCCTTCAGAAGCTGGCTTCTCTGGGAATCAGTGCCATGATGCATGGCTATATGGCATTTAATGAGAAGGATGAACTGCTGGTACCATTTCGTACCTGGCGAAATACCATGACTGAGGAGGCGGCTGCAAAGCTGACGCAGGAGTTTCAGGTGAATGTGCCGGAGCGGTACAGTATTTCCCATCTGTATCAGGCCGTTTTAAAGAAGGAGTCTCACGTAAAGGACATTACATTTTTTACCACCCTTGCGGGCTATATTCACTGGCAGCTTACCGGGGAAAAGGTGCTGGGTGTCGGAGATGCCTCCGGAATGTTTCCAATCGACTGTAATACAAAGGATTATGATCAGGAAAAGCTGGCGAAGTTTGACAAGCTGGTAGAGGAATATCATTTTCCATGGACTTTAAAAGATATTTTGCCGAAGTCCCTCACGGCAGGGGAGAAGGCAGGTGTCCTGACGGAGGCCGGTGCAAAAATGCTTGATCCAACCGGAACACTGG
>JBNMJP010000075.1:0-8508 GCA_050873905.1 Jutongia sp.
AAGGGCACTTTCGCACCCGCTGGTGTTTACGCTGCGTCTTTTGCAGCGTTATGCACCACTGCGTGGTGCGACGTAGCGGGAGCGTGCCCACTGAAATAACTGAGCCCGCCCTGGAGGCTTGATCGTCCAGACACGTATTCATCGAAACATTGCAAAGCAAAGACTTCCGGGCAGGCCTACTGATCTGCGGCAATTTCCAGGTCACAGCCTTCCGGGTGAATTCTTCCTAGGAGCCAAAAATCATATTAAAAACCGTGCCACATCAGAAACAGTCTGGGCACAATTTATTTTCTGGTGTGGGAAGTTTGAGTTATTAAGTATTCTTTGCGGACGAGTGGATCACCACCGGTGTAAATATACATATATTCGCCAAGTTCTTCTTCCTTCGGCCAACCAATCAGAGATGCATTCATAATACCTTCCCTTTTAAAAAACTTGTGAAAAGCACTGAAATGATGTAAAATGATTAAGATAGTGTATTTGTGAGAAAATGAAAAAGAAGATATATGGTAATGGAGGCATGTCATGGACTTAAATGTGCAGTTTTATAAGATGTCAAAGCAGATGAAGACGCAGCTGTATCTGGATAATCTGACAACGATATTCAATCCGCAGGCGTTATTTGCCGATGGGACAGAGTTTTACCGCTGTCCGTCCGAACCGGATCCCTACGACCGGGTGAGACTGCGGCTTCGATGTGCCAGGGAGAATCTGGATTCCGTTATTCTTATCTTTAACGACGAGCGCATTGAGATGGAGAAGCTTTATAATGACCGCATGTTTGATTATTATGAGACATTTGTACAGCTTGGCACGGAGCAGGTGTTCTATTACTTTGAGATTCACTGTGGTCAGATGGTGTGCTATTACAACAATGTGGGATTATGTAATTCTGTAGAGGAGTACTACAATTTCACCATGACACCGGGGTTTCATACACCGGACTGGGCAAAGGGAGCGGTGTTTTACCAGATTTATGTGGATCGTTTCTACAATGGAGACCGCAGCAACGATGTAGAGGATAATGAGTACATTTATATCGGAGAAGGCACCAGCAAGGTGACCGACTGGAATAAATATCCCGCAGCCATGGGTGTCCGGGAGTTTTACGGAGGTGATATCGCCGGTGTCATGCAGAAGTTAGATTATCTGCAGGAGCTGGGAGTAGAGGTTATCTATCTGAATCCGGTTTTTGTATCTCCGTCTAACCATAAGTACGACATTCAGGATTATGATTATATTGATCCTCATTTTGGACGGATCGTTAAGGACGAGGGAGAGCTTTTACAGAAGGATGAGCATGGGAACTGGAAGGCAGATGCAAATTATCCAAATAAAGATGCGTCACGTTATATCTGCCGTGTAACGGATAAGGAGAATCTGGAGGCGAGTAACCGGCTCTTTGCCGAGTTTGTGGAAGAGGTTCACCGCAGGGGGATGAAGGTCATTCTCGATGGTGTATTTAATCACTGCGGTTCCTTTAATAAATGGATGGACAGAGAATGTATTTATGAAAATGCAGAAGGTTATGAAAAGGGAGCATATGTGTCAGAGGACAGTCCGTACAATACCTTCTTTAAATTCCGGGAACGCCAGTGGCCATATAACCCTCATTATGATGGCTGGTGGGGACATGATACGCTGCCGAAGCTGAATTATGAGGAATCCCCGGCATTATTTGATTATATTATGCATGTGGGTCGTAAATGGGTTTCCCCACCATATAATGTGGATGGATGGAGACTTGACGTGGCTGCCGATCTGGGACAGTCCGGAGAGTACAATCACTACTTCTGGAAGGAGTTTCGCCGTAACGTCAAAGAGGCGAATCCGAATGCTCTGATTCTTGCGGAGCACTATGGAGATCCGACAGAATGGCTCAAGGGCGATGAGTGGGATACAGTCATGAACTACGATGCCTTTATGGAGCCGTTGACCTGGTTCCTCACAGGCGTGGAGAAGCACAGTGATGAGTATCGTCAGGATCAACTGGGCAACCCGGATTCTTTCTTTGGTTCCATGCGTCATTTTATGACACGTTTCCATACACAGTCCCTTCAGGTAGCGATGAATGAGCTGTCCAACCATGACCATTCCCGTTTCCTTACCAGAACAAACCGTAAGGTGGGGCGAACCGCATATCTGGGACCGGAGGCGGCAAACGAGGGTGTCGATAAAGCGATCATGCGTCTGGCTGTTATGATCCAGATGACATGGCCCGGAGCACCGACAATCTATTATGGAGATGAGGCGGGACTCTGCGGATGGACGGATCCGGATAACCGCCGTGCATACCCATGGGGCAGAGAAGATCAGGATCTGATCGATTTCCATAAGGAGATTATCCGCATTCATAAGGCTTATCATGCAATGAAGACTGGGTCGATCCTGTTCCTGCATGGCCAGTATCAGTTTATCAGCTATGGCAGATTTGATGAGCAGGACAAATTTGTGGTCGCCATTAACAGCGGAGAGCAGCCGGTATCGGTAGATCTGCCGGTATGGCGTCTTGGACTGACAGAGGCAACGCGTATGGCACGCCTGATCAATACCGGTACGGATGGATTTTCTTTGGAGACAGCGATGTATAGCGTGGAAAACGGAATCCTTCACCTGAATTGTCCACCGAAATACGGAGTGGTCATTAAAAATCTGGGATAATGGATATTTCTGCGAAACATGAGAAGCAGAGCAAACGAGGAAAGGACAAAATATGGGTAAGTTACGGGACTGGATGCATGGCAGGGGCAGAGGCGTTGTGATCGCCGTTGTGATATTGCTGGCATTATGGATCATAGTGGATTTTTACCGGACGAATCATCCGAAGCCGGAGCAGAAGGAGCCGGCCGAAATATCAGAACCCTACGAGGGGAGCGACTCGTCCTCGGCAGAGGATCTGCAGGAGGACAGTGACTCAGCGAAGGATCCGGAGGAAACGCAGGATAAGAAAGAGGACGATTCCGGGAAGCCGGGGGATTCTTCGGATGGCCAGACTGTCACAGAGGAAAAGGCAGGAAGGGTTTCCGGTGAGGACACCTCGAAGGAGGATCCGGAGTTAGATACCACAGAGGAAGATACAAGGGACTCCGGTCTTACTACGACAGAGGAAGATACCGGGACTCCGGGGGAAACATCCCGGACAGACACGGGAGATATTACCCTTGGTTTTGCCGGGGATATCAATCTGGATGAAACCTGGACGGTGATGAAGCATATGCGCCAGAAGGGCAAAGGCATTCAGGGTTGTATCGATCCGCGCCTGATCCGGAAGATGCGGAGTTATGATTATATGGTGCTGAACAATGAATTTTCCATTAGTAACCGTGGTAAGGCAATGAAGGGAAAGGCATATACCTTCCGGGCACCCCGCAGGAATGTAAAGCTGTTGCAGCAGCTGGGAGTTGATGCAGTTTCTCTTGCCAACAATCATGTTTATGATTATGGAAAACAGGCGTTTCTGGATACGTTGTCTATACTGGGAAACAATGGAATAAAATATACCGGCGGAGGGAAAGATAGCAAAGAAGCGAAAAAACCGGTCTATTTTGAGAGCAAAGGGAAAACCATTGCGGTGGTCGCTGCCACAAGAGCAGAGAAGTATATTCTCACACCGGCAGCGGGAAAGCATTCCCCGGGAGTCTTTCGGACCTACGATGACACACAGTATGTCCGGGCGATCCGAAGAGCCAGGAAAAAGGCGGATGTCGTCATTGCATTTGTGCACTGGGGGACAGAATACAGCACGAAGCTGGAAACGGCACAGACAAGCCAGGCAAAGGATTATATCAATGCCGGGGCGGATGTTGTAGTCGGTGCCCATACCCATTGTCTGCAGGGAGTGGGGTATTATAAAGGAAAGCCGATCTTTTACAGTCTGGGCAACTACTGGTTTAATGAAAAGACATTATATACCACGCTGCTTGAACTCACGATCCGGGAGAACGGATCCATGGAGGCGAGGATGCTGCCATGTCTGCAGTCCGGAAGAGAAACCCATCTTCTGACGGCGAAAAGCAAAGTGAGAAAATTTGTCAATTACGTCAATGGAATTTCGGAAAATGCGAAGATTGGAGCAAAAGGGGTCGTGCACTCCCGGTAATATCCGTAAATGAAACTGACAGCGGTTGACAATAACAGCGAAATGAGTATAATTACAGACAGCCCATAGAATTAGTAGGAAATATGGACTTATCTATATTTTAAATACATATCTGTCCTGAAACAGGGACAGACACAGAAAGGCAGTGGTATACACTATGAGCAAATTGATCTATTTAGATAATGCAGCAACAACATCGGTCAGACCGGAAGTGTTTGAGGCGATGAAACCATATTATCTGGAGAATTACAGCAATCCTTCCAGCGTATACAGCTTTGCCGGAGAGGCCAAAAAAGCCATGGAGGATGCCAGAAAGGTGATTGCGGATTCTCTGGGAGCAGCAGCCACGGAGATTTATTTTACCGGAGGCGGCAGTGAGTCAGATAACTGGGTGCTGAAGGGCGTTGCCGAGGCATACCAGTCCAAAGGGAAGCATATCATCACATCCAGAATTGAGCATCACGCGATCCTGCATACCTGCGAGTATCTGGAAAAGCATGGTTATGAGATCACATACCTTGATGTGGATGAGAATGGTCTTGTCACACCGGAGGAGGTTGAGAAAGCGATCCGTCCGGATACGATCCTGATCAGTATTATGTTTGCCAATAATGAGATCGGTACCATTGAGCCGATCGCTGAGATCGGAAAGGTTGCCCATGAGCATGGGGTATTATTCCATACGGATGCCGTTCAGGCATATGCACATGTACCAATTAACGTACAGGAGATGAACATCGACATGCTCAGTGCCAGCGGTCATAAGTTCCATGGACCAAAGGGCATTGGTTTCCTGTATATGAGCAATAAGGTAAAGATCGGTCCGCTGATCCACGGCGGTTCCCAGGAGCGTTCCCGTCGTGCAGGTACCCACAATGTACCGGGTATCGTCGGTATGGCAAAGGCTGCCCAGCTTGCTCATGCCAAGATGGATGAGATCATGGCGAAGGAAACAGCACTGAGAGATCATCTGATCGGCAGACTGGAAAAGGAGATTCCTTACTGCCGTCTCAATGGTGACCGTGTAAAACGTCTGCCAAACAACGTAAATTTCTGTTTCCGTTTCATTGAGGGAGAGTCTCTTCTGATCCTTCTGGATCAGAATGGCATTTGTGCATCCAGTGGTTCTGCCTGCACATCCGGTTCGCTGGATCCTTCCCATGTACTGTTGGCGATCGGTCTGCCTCATGAGATCGCACACGGTTCTCTCCGTCTGACCCTTTCAGAGGACAATACGATGGAAGAAATGGACTTCGTCGCAGATCAAGCCAAGAAGATTGTGGAGAGACTGCGCAGCATGTCTCCTCTGTATGATGATTTTGTAAAGCAGCAGAAGGAGCAGTAATAAATACAACTCTATAGATCAGACAAAAGAAAGGGAGCTTATCAATGAATTATAGCGAAAAAGTAATGGATCATTTCAATAATCCGAGAAATGTGGGAGAGATTGAAAATGCAAGTGGTGTCGGTACCGTAGGAAATGCAAAGTGCGGTGATATCATGCGTATTTATCTGGATATTGATGAGGACACCAAGATCGTAAAGGACTGCAAATTTAAGACCTTTGGCTGTGGTGCTGCAGTAGCAACCAGCAGTATGGCAACAGAGCTTGTAAAGGGCAAGACGATCTATGAGGCTCTTGAGGTAACCAATAAGGCTGTTATGGAAGCACTTGACGGACTTCCACCGGTAAAGGTGCATTGCTCACTGCTTGCAGAGGAGGCGATTCACGCAGCTCTTTGGGATTATGCAGAGAAGAATCATATTACCATTGAAGGGCTGAAAAAGCCGAAGAATGATATTTCGGATGAGGACTAGTGTAAAAAGCACTTCTAAAATTGCATAAAACGCAATCAAGAAGTGCTACGATTTTACACTGAAAAGCGCAGAAGCAGCGCTTTTCGCGGTTGAGATTTTGGAAGAGCTTTAAATTAAGAACCGGACGGTTGTTGGACTGTCCGGTTTTTTCGAAGGTACAAAAAGGGAAGGTTTTATTTTACCGACAGGATGCCTGTGGTCAGAAACTGCAGGCTTTGGAAAGGCATGGTTATTAAAGTGGCAGGAAATAAGAACAAAACAGTGGTTGTGGGAATGTCCGGGGGAGTGGACTCTTCTGTGGCAGCATATCTTCTCAAGGAGCAGGGGTATCATGTGATAGGTGCTACCATGCAGATCTGGCAGCAGGAGGATCGGTGCAGCATCGAAAAGGAGGGCGGCTGTTGTGGATGGAGTGCTGTGGAGGATGCCAGAAGAGTGGCACATATGCTGGATATTCCATATTATGTGATGAATTTCCGAGACGAATTTCAGGAAAAGGTCATTGATTATTTTGTAGAGGAGTACCGCCGGGGACGGACACCGAATCCCTGCATTGCCTGTAACCGGTATGTAAAATGGGAGTCTCTTCTTCACCGGAGCATGGAGATTGGGGCGGATTATATTGCGACAGGACATTACGCAAGGATCGTACAGTGTCAAAACGGCCGGTATGCCATAGCACCATCGGTCACGGCACAGAAGGACCAGAGTTATGCACTTTATAATCTGACCCAGCATCAGCTTGCACATACCCTGATGCCGGTTGGGGATTATACCAAGCCACAGGTGCGGGAGATCGCAGCAAAGATTGGATTAGAGGTGGCGAATAAACCGGACAGTCAGGAAATCTGTTTTGTGCCGGATCAGGACTATGCAGGCTTTATTGAGAGGGAGACCGGACAGAAGGAGCTGCCGGGCAATTTTGTCACAGCAGATGGCAGGATTCTCGGACAGCATAAGGGAATCTCACATTATACCGTGGGACAGCGAAAGGGCTTAAATCTTGCTATGGGTCACCCGGTCTTTGTGACACAGATCCGTCCGGAAACAAGAGAAGTGGTGATCGGAGAGGCCGAAGACGTTTTTGCGGACAGACTCACCGCAGACCATATCAATTATATGGCGGCAGACCACTTTGAAGAAGGACAGGAGGTGACTGCCAAGATCCGTTATTCCCATGCCGGAGCGAAATGTGTGATCGAACGCTGTCAGGATGATGAAATCACGGTGCATTTTCTGGAACCGGTACGTGCGGTGACGCCGGGACAGGCAGTTGTATTTTATGAGGATGGTGTGGTGCTGGGAGGAGGCACTATCTGTTAGAGGGCTATTTATATTTTTTTAAGAAAGAATCATAAATTGTTTCTTGTTTTTGGGGGAAGAATATGATAGGGTATATCACAAATTCGAAACACAGATTGTTTTGTTCGAGATAAGGAGGAATGACATATGCCAATGGGAATGGGTTATGGATATTATTGGGATCCTACGTATGTACTGGTGATCATTGGTGCCCTGATCTGTATGATCGCATCCGCCAATGTCAGCGGCACATACAAAAAATATAATCGTGTGAGAAACAGCCGGAATATGACCGGAGCACAGGTGGCAGCACAGATTCTGCAGGAGGCGGGGTTAAGCAATATACGGATCGAGCATATCAGCGGAGACTTGACGGATCATTACGATCCCTCTGCGAAGGTTCTGCGGTTATCCGACAGCGTATACGGCTCTACGTCCATCGCGGCAGCCGGTGTGGCGGCTCACGAGTGCGGCCATGCGATCCAGGACAAGGTCAATTATATTCCGATCCGTCTGCGCAATGCCATTGTGCCGGTTGTGAATCTTGGTTCAAAGCTTTCCTGGCCGGTGATCATTCTCGGACTGATTTTGGGAAGAGCCGGACTGCTGCAGATCGGTATTATTTTATTCGGTCTGACTCTGCTGTTTCAGGTAGTTACCCTTCCAGTGGAGTTTAATGCATCCGGCAGAGCACTGCGGATACTGGATCAGAGAGGAATTCTGGGACATGAGGAGATGAGAGGTGCCAGAAAGGTACTGGGAGCTGCGGCTATGACATATGTGACCGCGACGATCTCTACGTTACTGCAGTTACTGCGTCTCGTTCTGTTGTTTGGAAACCGATCCAATAATGATTAAATAAAAATGCACAAACTACAAAAAAGTTTGTGCATTTTTTGTATAATGTGATGCAAGGGGCAAAAGTAGATAGCAATGTATGTTTACATACAAATTGCTATCTACTGGCTTGACCCGCCAAACACCGACAAGAAGCAGATTTGCTTGCAAATATGCGGAATTGGAGGTGTTTGCAGGATTGCGGGAATTACATAGTAATGGAGCAATCCGTGGCATCAGTTGGGGGCAAAATATTTTTTGACCCCAACATCATAATGTTGTACAATAAAAGAGCAGGCGGAAAACGCCAATTTATATCATCAATAAATTATTTTGAAAGGATGGAGATGGAATGGCAGAAAACAGAATGATTGGGGACTATCCTGTAATTGGAATTCGTCCAACGATAGATGGACGAAGAGGACCGCTTAAGGTACGTGAGTCATTGGAGG
>JBNMJP010000076.1:0-8499 GCA_050873905.1 Jutongia sp.
CATACACGCTGTACCGGCATATAAAATACAGAAGAATTCTCCTGTTCTGAAATATCCACTGTTTCAAGATAATTTAAAAGTGTTCCACCCTGATACCATGGCATATTGTCTGACTCTACCGTGACATTGTCACCCTCTGTCGCGCTGACCGGAATGATCTTCACACTGTAAAGACCGAGGCTTTCTGCCAGCTCCTTAATATCCTTTTCAATGGCTTTGAAACGCTCCTCGCTGTAATCTACTAAATCCATCTTATTAACCGCAAAGACGAAATAGCGGATACCCATCAGGGCACAGATTCTTGCGTGGCGTCTGGTCTGTACCAGTACCCCCTGCTTTGCGTCTACCCTTACAACCGCAAGCTGTGCAAAGGAAGCACCAACTGCCATGTTTCTTGTATACTCCTCATGACCCGGTGTATCTGCCACGATAAAGCTGCGATGATCCGTGGTAAAGTAACGATATGCCACGTCAATGGTAATACCCTGCTCACGCTCTGCCATCAGTCCATCCAGAAGCAATGAATAATCAATCTCACCGCCACGGGAACCAACCTTACTATCCAAGATCAATGCTTTCTCCTGATCTGCATACAGCAGCTTGGAATCATATAAAATATGTCCGATCAAGGTTGATTTTCCATCATCTACACTTCCACAGGTTATAAATTTTAATAATCCATTCATCCTAGAAATACCCCTCTCTCTTTCTTTTTTCCATACTTGCAGCACCGCCGTCCTTGTCAATGACACGGCTGGTTCTCTCAGATTCTACGGAGCTTAAGGTCTCCTCAATGATCTCATCCAGTGTGGTTGCATTGGACTCGATACCACCGGAAAGCGGATAGCATCCCAGAGTACGGAAACGAACCATTTTCATCTCCGGCTTCTCGCCCGGCTCCAGACGCATACGGTCATCATCCACCATGATAATATTGCCGTCACGGTAAACAACCGGTCTCTCTGCTGCAAAATAAAGTGGTACGATCGGGATATTTTCCCGTTTAATGTACTGCCAGATATCCTTCTCGGTCCAGTTGGAAATCGGGAATACACGAATGCTTTCGCCCTTGTTGATCTCTGTATTATATAATTTCCACATCTCCGGACGCTGATTTTTCGGATCCCATGCATGGGACTCATTACGGAAGGAGAAGATTCTCTCCTTGGCACGGCTCTTTTCCTCATCACGACGGCCGCCGCCGAATGCTGCGGTAAAGCCGTATTTGTTGAGCGCCTGCTTTAATGCCTGTGTCTTCATGATATCGGTATAAGCAGCACCGTGGTCAAATGGGTTGATTCCCTGCTTTACACCCTCTTCATTGATATATTCCAGCATTTCAATGCCCAGATCCTTTGCAGTCTGATCACGGAACTCGATCATCTCACGGAATTTCCAGGTCGTATTGACATGGAGAAAAGGAAATGGCGGTTTCTCCGGGTAAAATGCTTTCATTGCCAAATGAAGCATTACTGAGCTGTCCTTACCGATTGAATATAACATAACCGGCTTCTCACACTCTGCAGCAACCTCTCTGATTATGTAGATTGCCTCTGCCTCTAATTCATCCAAATGTGTTAATCCACTCATAGTCGTCTCCATCCTTTTCTAATATTTGTTGGAACTGCGCCGGTCAACATCGATCGTAACCTCGCGTCCGTTGCTTTTATGAATATTCCAATGTAAGATCTGTCCGTCTTTTGTTACAGTCATAATGCTTCCATTGCCGCCAATATCTGCTCCAAGGAAAAATCCTATGGCTCCTACGGGACATTCCTTCACACAGGAAGCACATCCCCAGCAGTCTCTTGGATACCGCATGACTGCCTTTCCCTGCTCCTTCTCGATCAGAGTGCCGGGACAAACCTCCATACATTGTCCGCATCCCACACATTTCTGCTGATTAATTTGTATGCTCATAGGATCCCTCCTTCACAATGTCTCTTAAGATGATCTGAAGCTTTCCGTCCACCAGACGGGAATTGACATATTTAAAATAATTCTCGTCTGTTTCCGGATAATCCAGATTTTCATTGAAGGAATGCCATCTCGTCTCCTTACGTCCTCTCAAATGAGCGATCAGACTCTTGCAGACGATCAGACGCTCCTTTAATTCATAAACAAACAGAAGCTCATGCATATTCCCTGCCGCAAGCTGATCCGCCAATGCGATCAACTGATTGATCTTTTCATCTGCCAGCTTTAACTGCTTTTCGTTGTACTGATAATGGGTTGAAATACCACCGGCATATTCATCCATTACCTTCTGCATTGCTTCCTCCAGCTCCTCTGCGGTAAAGGAGGATTTATGGTCACTCAGGATGTGCTCATAAGCCTCAATCTCCTGTCCCGCCTCTGCCTCAATATATTTCTTTATCTTCTCCGGAGAAGATACTGCTTTTTCCGACAAATCATTCTCAGCCTGAGCTGCTTTTTCATCGGAGGTCTTTGCATTTCCGGCAATCTGTGCTTCGATCGCTTTTGCGGCAAGCTCTCCCTCCGCCAGTGCTCCGGTCACATATTTCTGTGGACATCCTCCTGCCACATCACCTGCGGCGTAAAGGCCATGGATCGTTGTCTCCCGGTTGGTATCCACCCAGTAACCGCTGGCGGTATGACCTCCCACAATATAAGGCTCCGTTCCCTCGATCTCCACATCCTGCTCTCCCGGAAGCTCTCCTGTTTCAATCCATTTCAGTGTCTGGCTTGGTGCCATATTCAGATAGGCTTTCAGGAGATTCTCCTCCTGTTCCTTATCAATTCCGCTTGTTTTCAGATAACATGGACCATTTCCCAACTGATTTTCCTTGACCGTGCCATAGACACGCTCGCTAGTGGTAAGTCCATATTTATCCTCATAAACAAAGCCCCTGGAATTGACCTGCTTTGCACCGACACCCTGTGCAATAGTACCTGTCGGTGCAATGGTATCTTTACATCTCAATGCGATAAAGCGCATCTCAAAGGATGTCATTTCGGCTCCCGCCTGAATACCCATCGCATATCCGGCTCCCGTGTTAAACGGCGGATACCACATTTTATGTCTGGAGAAGCCCGGATTGTTTGGCTTATAAAGTCCTGCGGCTCCTCCGGTTGCTACCAGCACAGCCTTTGCCTCGATCACATAAGCTGCCTCATCCTCCAGCGAGAATCCTACGGCACCGTAAACAGTTCCGTCCTTCGTCAGAAGCTTTGTGATATTCACACGGTTTAAAATAGATACATTTTCCTGCGCCTGAACTGCATTGGCAAGAATCGGTTTGAAGTTTTCTCCGTTGATCTTGATATTACGGTTTCCTCTGGTAACATATTCTCCGTTTTCATCCTTGAGGATCACAAGACCAAGCTGCTCCATGTCTGCCGTCACTTCATTGAAATGCTCTGCCACTGTCAGCAGAAGATCTTCCCGGACAATGCCTGCGGCATCCTTTTTGGCATAATCCACATAATCCTGCGGCACATGTCCCTTCGTGATATAAGCGTTAATGGCATTGACGCCCGCTGCCAGACAGCCGCTGCGCTTAATATGTGCTTTCTCCGCGATCACAATGGACAGCTCCGTATCCCGGCTCAGTGTCAGCGCTGCATAGCAGCCTGCTGTACCTCCTCCGATGATCAGCACGTCTGTCGTAATCCGGCGTACCTCGATATCTTTACTCATGGAACCATCCTTTCTGTGTCGTATTTATATATACTGTATCTCGTGTATCGTAACATTCTTCTCCGGATCAATGCCAAATGCCTTTAATACCGGATTGTCTGCCTCCTGCAGAGACAGAATCAGATATTCCATCGTGGAATCATAAGCCAGCCGTTTGTCCTCCTCGGAAGGACGGGATGGTGACTCCGGATGGGAATGAAAGTTGCCGATCAGCTTCTTTCCTTTGGCTCTCGCATCCTTCACGGCTGCAAGCTGTTCCTTCGGATCCATGGAAAAATGTTCATTACTTGCATCAATATTAGTCAAAAGATATACATCGGTGATCGTCTTGATCTCTCCGTCAATATCTCCTGCCAAAAGACCACAGGACTCGTTTGGAAGTCCTGCCCGGCAGTGTGCCAGGATCTTTTCATAATCTTCCTTTTTCATTTTCAGCGTGATCGCCATATTTTCACCTTGCTTTCTATATCATCTCTTTATTCTGTATTCTATTCACCGGTATCTACTTCTTCAGACCACAGCCCGCTGCTTACGCAGCTTCCGTCTGTGCTTCGCACATCCTCCGGCTGAGGTTGAAGAAGCAGACAGCCTTCACAGTCTGCACTAAGTAAGCTCACTGCTTTTTGCAAGCAAGCTTGCCAGGCAGTAATCTTACTTAGCACACCGGTGAATAGCCTTACTTAAGGTCACACTCCGCCTGCTCATAGTCGATCAACTCTGTGATGGTTGGCTCATCGCCGCATACCGCACAGTGATCATCCTTCGGAAGCTTAATGGTATGGAATTCCATCTTTAATGCATCATAGGTCAGAAGCTTTCCTGTGAGAAGATCTCCCTTACCAATAATATATTTGATGGCCTCCATTGCCTGCAGACTTCCGATCACGCCGCCCATAGCACCAATAACACCTGCCTGCTTACAGGTTGGAACAGCATCCTTTGGCGGTGGATTCTTGAATACACAACGGTAACATGGTCCTTCTCCCGGTACATAGGTCATAAGCTGGCCCTTGAAACGGATGATACCGGCATGGGAAAATGGCTTCTCAGCCATAACACAGGCATCATTGATCAAAAACTTTGCCGGGAAGTTATCGGTACCGTCAATAATGAAATCATAATCCTTGATGAGATCCATAATATTGCTGGAATCTACGAAGGTACGGTATGTCTTTACGGTGACATCCGGGTTGATGGCTTCCATGGTCTCTGCTGCGGATTTTACCTTTGCCTTGCCTACATCATTGGTCGTATGAATGACCTGTCTCTGCAGGTTGGAAAGATCTACCTCATCCGCATCCACAATACCGATGGTTCCTACTCCTGCTGCTGCCAGATAAAGTGCTGCCGGAGCACCAAGTCCACCGGCTCCGATGATCAGAACGCTGGCATTCAGCAGCTTTTTCTGTCCCTTCACTCCCACTTCCTGGAGAATGATATGACGGGAATATCTCTCAAGCTGTTCGTTTGTAAAAGCCATTATCTTGCTCCTCCTCCCATGAAGTAAAGAAATTCTACGGCATCTCCGTCCTTCAGGACAGTCTCGCCAAACTTCTCTCTGTCTACAAAATCATCATTGATCGTTACGGTAACATACAATGGATTTTCTACATTTTCCTTCTCAATAAGCTGCTCTACTGTTACGCCCTCTTCATACTCTTTCTTGTTTCCTGCGATTGTGATTGTCATAATGATAACCTTTACCCTTTCCTGTATCTGGCTTAACCTGCAGACACATCGTCTTTTTTATTTTGGCGTGTCCTGTTTTTCGGACACTGTCTTACATCTTTAGATATCTGTCACAAGCTTTGTGATCTCTTCTCTCTTGGCTACTCCGGTGAGTCTCCACTGCTGCTCCCCGTGAATGAAGTAGATCAGTGTTGGTGCTGACATTACATCGTACTTGCCGGCAAGACCCTGCTCATAATTTACATTGACCTTAACCACATCAAGCTTGCCCTCGTAATCATCTTCAATCTCACCAAGCACACCAGCCGTTCTTTTGCATGGAATGCATGTATCCGAATAAAAATCCACCAAAACCGGCTTATCCGCTTTCAATACCTTTTCTTCAAACTGCTGCTCATTAATTCTTGCTGCCATATGTATCACCATGCCTTTCTGTAAGTTGTTCTCTCTTTACTCTTCTTCTACCTTGCGGACGATCAGGGTGTATGTTCCATCCTCATTGTCCTCCAGCTTGAGGATCTGATGACCCTCTTCCTTTATGCTTCTCGGTACGTTCTGTACCGGCTCGCCGTCATTCATCCTGACTGCAAGGATCTCTCCATCATCAAGCTCCTCCAGTGCTACCTTTGCCTTTACAAAGGTTACCGGGCAAACCACATCTGTAATATCTACATTATCATCAATCTTAATCTCAGCCATCATATGCCTCCTTTAATACCTTGTATAATTTATCGCTTCCTACTCTGTCAATGGTAAACTTGAAACGCTCTCCTGCGTTTGCGTAATCATCAAAGAACTGGATCGCTGCATCTGTCACCCGGAAAAGCTGTTCCTCTGAGGTGATCGGTGGCAGCATATACTGACCTTCCTTGATGGTATTTCCAAAGGTACCGCCACAGGATACCAGATATGCACTCTGAGCATCCCACGCATCTGTCGGACAGGACTTCACGCAGCGGCCACAGTAATTACATTTGCCCTGATCCAGTGTGATCTTGCCATCCTCCAGCTTCAATGCTCCCTCGCGGCAGACCTTTACGCAAAGTCCACAGCTGATGCAGGCATCCTCTTTCCATGCTACCTTTGTGGCACCCTTGATTCCCACATCATTTTCCTCTGCCTTAAGGCAGTTGTTACGACATCCTGTCACACCAAACTTGAATTTGTGTGGAAGCTCTCTGCCGAAATAACGCTCATCCAGCTTCTTTGCAATATCCTGTGTATCAATGTTACCGCTTGGACAAACCGCATTACCCTGACAGGCTGTCACGGTACGAACTCTCGGTCCGCATACACCCGGCTTGCAGCCGCCCTCGGCAAGCTCTTCCTTTACCACATCAATATCATCTAACTTAATAAACGGAATCTCTACTCCCTGTCTGGAGGTAAGATGTACATATCCCTCACCATGTGCCTCTGCAACCTCTGCGATCTTTTTGAGATTTTCTGCGGTAAGGGTTCCACCCACTACGGCAATACGAAGAGAAAAATTATTTTTCTGCTTCTGTCTCATAAATCCGCCTTTTTTCAATGTTCCGTAATCTACTGCCATGTTTTGTACCTATCCTTTCATATTTCATATGCCCTTTATGTCTTAAACTGCGCCAGCCGCAGCTTTCTCCTTTGATCTTCTCTGATCAGATCATTTCTTATTTATGCGTTTACTGCACGGATCGCAGTTTCAAAATCCTTTTTCAGATCCTCAATATCCTCAATGCCGACACTGATCCGGATCTGGTCCTCATATACTCCCGACTGGATCTGATCCTCTTTGGAAAGATGAACCGCGATCGTGGATGCCGGATGAAGAACTAATGTCTTGGTGTCCCCAATGTTGGACAGAATATATGGAAGCTTTAATGTGTTGATGATCTCAAATGCTTTCTCCCTGCTTCCCGTCCTCACTGTGATGATCGCTCCGAAACCGCCGTTTAACTGTTTCTTTGCCAGTTCGTAGTATGGACTCTCCGGAAGTCCCGGATAATTTACGGTAAGCCCTGCTCCCATATCTCTGAGGAATTCTGCCAACGCCTTTGCATTTTCACATTGTCTCTGCATTCGCAGTCCCAGAGTTTCCAGTCCCAGGTTATTCAGAAATGCATTTTGCGGAGATAAACAGGCTCCCGTATTTCGGAATAATTCGTTTCGAAGCTTTGCCACATATGCCATCGGGCCAAACTTCTTATATGGGACAAGTCCCGGATATCTGTCCGGATTCCATGGGAACTTCCCTCCCCAGGTGAGGATACCGCTGATGGCATCACTGTTTCCATTTATGTACTTTGAAGAGGAGTTTACCACCACATCTGCTCCAAGCTCCAGCGGCTTTACCAGATACGGAGTTGCCACGGTATTGTCTATGACAAGAGGCAGTCCGTGGGAATGTGCCATATCCGCCACCGCCTGAATGTCTGTGACATCCAGTTTCGGATTACCGATGGTCTCTGCAAAGATCACTCTCGTCCGGTCTGTGATGAGCTTCTCATAAGCCTCCGGCTCATTCTCTGTCACATACCTTGTAGTGATCCCGAAGCTTTCCAGATCCTCGAAAAGCTCTACGGTGCCACCGTAAAGTCCGGCTGCCGCAACCACCTCATCCCCAGCCTGCAGGATATTGGCCAGTGCATTAAATAATGCTGCCATTCCAGAGGCACATGCGACACTTGCCACTCCGTGCTCCAGCTTCGTGATCCTCTTTTCAAATGCCTCCACGGTAGGATTATTGATCCGGGTGTAAGAAAAACCCATCGCCTTATTCGTGAAGATATTTTCAAGATCTTCGGCACTTTTGTGCTGAAAGGCACTGCTTTGATAGATCGGTGTGTGGGTGGCTCCGTAAGGATCCTCCTGTGGTACACCGTGCAAAAGCATTGTGTTAAATCCATACTCTGTCATTTGTTTTCTCCAATCTCTGCAATCTCTATCGATTTACTAGGGATATATTACACCTCTTTTCATACTTTGTCAATAGGAATTATCAAAAACTTGTTTTCGGTTTGACCTTGCCTTGCAGACCGGGCGAAGCCGTCTCCCCCCCCCCTAAAACGTCAACAAGCGCCGCACCTTTCGTACGACGCTTGTTATTTTCTTTTCTGATGTTAGTCAGAAACGCTATGCACTTTTATTTGAAAGCCGTTACATACAAATAC
>JBNMJP010000077.1:0-8428 GCA_050873905.1 Jutongia sp.
CCTTTACGATCACAAATTCATTTTTCTTGATCTTGCCGCTGTCCTCCAGTTCGGCATGCTGCTCCGGCTGCATAAACATTTTCACGGAGATCGTATCTGTAAAATCTGTAATATTAAACATCAGAAGAATCTTGCCGCTGCGCAACTCCTTGGCCTCCACGCCGGTGATCATTCCTTCGATCACAACTTCGTCCATCTCATCCTGAATGTCCTCGATCTTGATATGCTCTCCCTCACAGTTTCTGCCATAAAAGCATTCCTCATCAATGTTACCGCGATAGCCTCCCTTTTTCTTCCAGCTGCCCCGGCCGCCATAGCCGCTGTTTCCGTAACCACCGCCATTACCGGCTCCGCTTTTTCCGTTACTCTTAGAGTCGCCGCTTTTTTCTGCAGCCGCCTTGCGGGGTGCACTGTCCTGCCCCGCCTGCATTGCCGCACTGGCAGCAGCGGCCGCCGCTGCTTCCTCATCGGCTCTATTAGTGCCTGCTTTCTTTTTCTGTCCGTCCGTAGCTGCTCCATCATCCCATGGCACCTCAGAGTTATGCTCCGGTGCTCCGGATGCTCCATTTCCATCAGACACAGCTGCAGGCTTTGGTGCCGGACGGTGCTCCAGACGCACATATTCATATTCCTGGGAAGGTGCTTCCAGAGAAGAGTCCTGCGTATAATTGATCTCTACATCAATATCAAATCCGGCTTTATACGCAAAAATTTCCTTCAGCTTCGCCACAAGCTTGTCCTGTCTTGCCCGGTACATGGAGTCATCCTCACAGCTTATGGTCAGCATCGTCCCGTTCATCTCTGTCTGACCCCTGTAAAGGATATTAAAGTCCAGAATATTGTCCTCTTTCAGAATTTCCATGATACTGTCCTGATATTCCTTCCAGAAATCCTCCGGACGATACTGCTGCGACAGATTATAGCTGTCATCGACTCTGACGGAAAATCCCACCGGTCCCATAACCGCCTCCAGATTATGACGAACCAGGCGGATTTCTCGATAAGGTATAATATGGCTGCTCTTCAGATTGACACACATGAGCTTTTTATTGCGATGCAGCTGTATCCGGTCAACCATGACATCTGCAAAGAGATTCTTCTGACGATCTGTCATTTTCATCCCTTCAAAGGTATCCAATAATGTCTGTTCCATTCCTTATCACCTCATACCGATCTATCTTTCACCACAATACCGCCTGTCCTGTGGCAAAACGGTATTATTTTTCTTTTGCTTTCTGCATCTGAACCAGTTCTTCATGGAGTGCATTTAAAAGCTGGTCCTCCGGAAGCTTTTTCACAACCTCTCCCTTTTTGATCAGAAGACCTTCTCCCTTGCCTCCGGCAATTCCGATATCTGCTTCTCTCGCCTCACCCGGTCCGTTTACAACGCAGCCCATCACTGCAACCTTTACATCCAGATCCATGTCACGAACCATATCCTCGACCTTTCCTGCCAGTCCGATCAGATTGATCTGGGTTCTTCCACAGGTCGGACAGGATACTACCGTCACTCCTCCCTTACGCAGTCCAAGGGTCCGAAGGATCAGGCGTGCCGAACGGATCTCCTCCCGTGGATCTCCTGTCAGAGATACACGGATCGTGTCGCCAATTCCCTGATACAGGATATTTCCCAGACCAATGGCAGACTTGATATTGCCGGACAGAACGGTCCCTGACTCTGTAATGCCCACATGAAGAGGATAATTTGTCTTCTGTGCGATCAGCTCATGCGCCTTAATGCACATTAATACATCCGAAGACTTGATACTGATCACCAGATTGTCATATCCCATATCCTCGATCAGCTTCACCTTGCCGAGAGCACTCCGCACAATTCCCTCTGCGGTCACACCGCCGTACTCCTGTATGTACTCCTTTTCCAGAGAACCACTGTTGACGCCCACACGGATTGGAATATTCCGCTCCTTCGCCACATCTACCACCGCACGGACACGATCGTTGTCCCCGATATTTCCCGGATTGATACGGATCTTATCTGCTCCATGCTCCATGGCTGCGATCGCCAGTCTGTAGTCAAAATGAATGTCCGCCACCAGAGGAATATGGATCTGCTTCTTGATCTGTTCCAGTGCTTCTGCCGCCTCCATGGTTGGCACAGCACACCGGATGATATCACAGCCCAGATCCTCCAAGCTGTGAATCTGGGCTACTGTTGCTGCAACATCCTCTGTCTTTGTATTGGTCATGGACTGGATCGCCACCGGGTTTCCTCCTCCGATGGCTACATCTCCAATATGAACTACCTTTGTATGATCTCTGTACATTTTCACCACACCTTTCCCTATTAATGAATAATCTTCCAAATATCGTTAAACATGATCAGTACCATCAGGATCATCAGAAGGAAGAATCCAATAATATGAACAAATCCTTCCTTCTCCCGGTCCACCGGCTTTCCACGAACCGCCTCGATCAGAATAAATACAAGTCTTCCACCGTCCAGTGCCGGCAATGGCAGAAGGTTCATCACTCCCAGGTTTGCACTTAAAAGCACCGACATATAAAGCATATTGATAATGACCGCCTTCATGCCATACTCTACGCTCTGATCGATCACACCGCCTACGGCATCCACAATACCAACTACTCCGGATACATCATTACGGGAAACCTTTCCCCTCACAAGCTGTCCCAGACTTGCCACGGTTGTCTCGATCCAGTATTTCACCTCGATCACACTATATTTCAGAACCGCTGCCGGTCCCTTCATCTCATTCTTTGATGCCACAAATCCCAGTGTCTGCCCCTCGTACGGCTTCGGTGTCACCTTAAATGTTTTCTCGGTTCCCTTTCGATCCACCAGAAATGTCACAGCCTTACCGGTTTTATATTTCTCCATGAGCCGGCTCAGTTCTCCACTATTTGCGACCTTTGTTCCGTTGACCTCCAGGATCACATCTTTTGCCTTAATGCCAGCTTTTTTGAAAGCTCCGTCATCTGTGACACTGGAAACCTCTGCCTTTGACTTTTCCTCGGACGCATATCCAAACCCAAACAAGTATGTCTTGTAATCCGGATCAATAGAAAGCGTCTTATCCTTCCCATTCCGCTCCACCTTAACCTTCACAATGTCTCCGGTCAGTGGATGAAGCTGCAGATAAGTGGTTATCTCCCTGCCAATGGAGATCTTGTGACCATCAATGCTTTTAACCATATCGCCTTCCTGTACCCCGGCGGCCTCTCCCGGCTGTCCCGGCAGTACCTGTACTACCTCCGGCATATCAATTCCGGCATTGCCCAGAATGATAATGGAAAATACAAATGCCAGGATAAAGTTAAAAAACGGTCCGGCAAAGATCACAGAAAATCTTGCCCATACGCCCTTGCTGTTGAAGGAGCCCTCGGATTCATCCTCCGTATCCTCTCCTACCATGGCGCAGGATCCGCCAATAGGAAACAGCTTCCAGGAATATTTCGTGATATGAGCCCAGTCTTCTCTCTCCTCAAACATCTTCTGGCTGCAAAACAGCTTCCAGGTCATGCCCTTCGCTGTCTTGCAGAAGGTAATGATCCTCGGTCCCATTCCCACGGAAAACTCGGTAACCTCCACTCCGTTTTTCTTTGCCAGCAGAAAATGACCGAACTCGTGAACCACCACGATAACGGTAAATATCAACAATGCCGCAACAATATTCATTCCAACAACCAGCCTTTCTTCTCTCTTCTCTTTATTTGCATATAACTTCTACGCATCATATGAGCCTTTCCACTCACTGTTTTGCCTTCACGCCTTTGTCTCATCGATTTTTGCATAAACTTCCGCTTCCACTGCAAGGATCTCCTCCAATGACGGGTTCGATATCTTATGATGATCCTTCATACATTTCTCAATGATCCTTGGGATATCCAGATAACCGATCTTCCGATCTAAGAACATGGAAACTGCCTTCTCATTGGCCGCATTAAACACCGTTGGCATGCTGCCCCCCTGACGTCCTGCCTCATATGCCAGTGCAAGACCACGGAAGGTTTCCGGATCCGGCTTTTCAAAGGTAATATCCGTAAGCTTTGAAAAATCAAGACGTTCTCCCGGCAGATTTCTTCTCTGGGGATAAGTCAGCGCATACTGGATCGGAAGCTTCATATCCGGTGTTCCAAGCTGTGCCATGACAGCTCCATCCACAAACTCTACCATAGAGTGGATCACACTCTGCGGCTGGATCACCACCTGAATATGATCATAGTCTACATCAAACAGCCAGCGGGCTTCCATGACCTCCAGTCCCTTGTTGACCATGGTTGAGGAATCAATCGTGATCTTGCGGCCCATAGACCAGTTGGGATGCTTCAACGCATCCTCCACCGTTACGTTTACAAGCTCCTCCTGCTTTTTTCCACGGAACGGTCCGCCGGATGCTGTCAGCAGGATCTTGCTGATCTCCCCGTGATGCTCTCCGTTCAGGCACTGAAAGATTGCTGCATGCTCACTGTCTACCGGTGTCAGAAGCACCTGATGCTCTTTGATCATCGGCATGATAATATGACCTGCCGTAACCAGAGTCTCCTTATTTGCAAAGGCAATATCCTTGCCGTTTTTGATCGCTTCGATCACCGGACGGATTCCGATCATGCCTACCACAGCCGCTACCACTACATCTGCCGATGACACTGTCGCACAGGCGATCAGTCCATCCATACCGTAAAGCACAGAAACATTCTCATCCGCCACTCTGCGCGCCAGCTCTCTTGCCTTTTCCTCCCGGTAGATGCATACCACCTCCGGATGAAACTTACGGATCTGCTGCTCCACCAGATCAATGTTGCTTCCGGCAGCCAGTGCCACCACCTTCATATCCTCGTTATTTTCTACAACCTCCAGCGTCTGTGTACCAATGGAGCCTGTAGAACCCAAAATTGCTAAATGTCTCACTTGGATCCTCCCATTGTAAATAATTCCCTTATCTCTGCTGTTTTCAAGCCACTACAGCAGGATAGCCAGCAGATAAACTAAAGGTGCCGTAAATATAATACTGTCAAAGCGGTCCAGAATGCCCCCATGACCAGGAATCAATTTTCCATAATCCTTAATATCATAATTACGCTTGATCGCTGATGCGGTCAGATCTCCAATCTGGGAGATCACGGAACCAACGCCTCCGATCAGTGCAAACTGCCACCAATACTCTGTCTCCTGACGATAAAATGCCAGTGCAAACAGAAAACCGATCAATGCTGCCCCGATAATGCCTCCCAGGCATCCCTCAATGGTCTTATTCGGGCTCAGCTTGGATGGCAGCTTATGCTTTCCAAACAGCTTTCCGGCACAGTACGCACAGGTATCGGAGCCCCAGGAAGCCACAAAGATCAGCCATACTGTCAGAATACCGCCTTCCAGATAACGCACCTTAAAGATAAAGGACATCATCAATGTCACATAGACAAGTCCAAAAAACAACAGTGTCATCTGATCCGAATGATATTTCGGATATGCGATCACATAACATGCCATCATCACCATCAGCGTAAGGATCAGCCATAATATTAAATATTCATAATAACCGTCTAATATGAGGATATCCAGAATCACACTGGAAATATACCCAATCACCGCAGGAGGTGTCTTTTGAAGTCCCGCCGCACGATAAAGTTCAAATAATCCGATCAGCGAAATCGCTGTCACTACCCAGAATAACGGCCATCCACCGTTTACCATCAATGCAATGGTGATCGCCACCAGCACGATCCCGCTTGCCAATCTTGTCCAAAACATTACAAATACCTCACCTTTCCGATCACACTAGATTCCTCCGAATCGTCTGTCTCTTGACTGATAAAACTCTACTGCCTTTTCCAGCTCTTTTTTGTTGAAATCCGGCCACAGCGTGTCCGTAAAATAGAACTCCGCATAAGCAAGCTGCCACAGCAGATAATTGGAAAGTCTCTGCTCTCCGCTGGTACGGATCATGAGATCCGGATCCGGGATACCATCGGTGTCCAGATAGGAAGAAATCTTCTCCTCTGTGACATCCTCTGCATGAAGCGTGCCATTCTCGGCATCCTGTACCATATTATGTACTGCTCTGCGCAGCTCATCCCTGCCGCCATAATTGAGGGCAACCTGAAAATGAAGTCCGGTATTGCTTGCGGAAACCTCCTCCAGCTCCTTGATCTTCGCCTGCAGATCCGGCTCCAGACGGCTGATGTCACCGATCACACGCACCTGCATATTGTTCTTTTTGCTTGTCTTGATACAGTCCTTCAGATAGCTGTGAAGAAGCTTCATCAGAGCATCCACTTCCTCCTGTGGTCTTGACCAGTTCTCCGTGGAAAATGCATACATGGTCACATACTCAATTCCCATATTCCATGCTGCTTCACAGATTTTCTCTACGTTTTTGCTGCCGGCGGCATGACCGGCATTTCTCGGAAGCATACGCTTTTTGGCCCATCTGCCGTTCCCATCTAATATGATTGCCACATGTCTTGGCACTGCTTTTTTATTCTCACCCATAAGACTCTTGATCCTTTCCCTCGTTATCTGCATCCTGAGACAACTTTTCGTAAATTTGTTAATTTAGAAAACACAGGGACAGACAACCGCCTATCCCTGCTGAAAGTTCTTATACTGTCATAATTTCCTTTGACTTATCCTCAACCATGCCATCTACCTTTTTGATATAGGTGTCTGTGAGCTTCTGGATGTCATCCTGCAATGTCTTCTCCTCATCCTCAGAGATCTCATTGGCTTTCTGCTCCTTCTTGATCGCATCGTTGGCATCACGACGGATGTTCCGGATCGCTACCTTTGCGTTTTCGCCCTTCTTACGGACATCCTTTACCAGCTCCTTACGACGTTCCTCGGTAAGCTCCGGGAATGTCAGGCGGATTGCCTTTCCATCATTGTTTGGTGTCAGTCCAAGATCAGATGTCATGATCGCTTTCTCGATCTCCTTGATCAGGCTTGCCTCCCATGGCTGGATCACCAGAGTACGCGCCTCTGATACGGAAATGTTTGCTACACTCTGCAGATTGGACTGTGTTCCATAATAATCTACAGTGATCTTGTCCAGCACATGCGGATTGGCACGTCCTGCACGGATCGTTGTATACTCACCGGACAGGCTGTCCAGTGTCTTGTTCATTTTGTCCTCGTACTGTTTTAATTCCACGCTCATTGTAATCCTCCATTTAATTATGCTTTTACAAGGGTGCCATGAGTGGTTCCCTGTACTGTATTAACGATACTGTTTTCCTCATTTAAGCCAAAGATCATCATTGGCATATGATTCTCCATGCACAGAACGGCTGCTGCCAGATCAATGACACCAAGTCTCTGGTTGATAACCTCATTGATATCGATCTCATCGTACTTCTTGGCATTCGGATTGACTGCCGGATCAGAATCATATACACCATCAATCGACTTGCCGGACAGGATAATGTCTGCCTCCATCTCCACTGCTCTCAATACAAGAGCGGTATCTGTTGAGAAGTACGGATGACCGGTGCCACCGGCAAAGAATGTCACAACTCCCTGCTCCATATACTTCACTGCCAGATCCTTTGAGAAAAGCTCGGTAAAGGAGCTGCAGGCAAACGGTGTCAGCACAGCTGTCTGAATCCCGACAGAGCGGAATATCTCTGAAACATAAATGCAGTTCATTACAGTAGCAAGAGTACCGATCTGATCTGCCTTTGTACGATCGATGTTCTTGCTGGTACGTCCTCTCCAGAAATTGCCGCCGCCTGTTACAACACCGATCTGAATCCCCTGATCTACAAGCTCTTTCACCTGTCTTGCGATCTCAAGACAGGTTGCCTCATCAAAGCCGGTCTTGTTTGGTCCGGCAAGGGCTTCACCACTTAATTTTAATAACACTCTCTTATACTTTGCCATAATCTTTGTCCATCCCCATATTATTTATCTTCAAAAAACTCATCCAGGTTCACACCTGCATAGTTCAATGAGCAGTATCCATCTACAACAGCACCTGTATTGACCTGAATTGACTTAGCCTTAATGCTTCCCTGTACGATTGCTGTAGAATCCACAACAACAGGTCCGTTGACATCAATATTTCCCTTGACTGCACCGGCTACTGTTGCGGAAGTACCCTCGATATCTCCAATAACCACTGTACCTGCAGCTACCTCTACGGCACCTTCACTCTTGATATTTCCTTCCAGACGCTTGGTCTGTACCAATACGTCAGAAGCAGACACATTACCGGAAATCGTACCATATACGGAAACTCTGCCGAGACAGTCCACATCACCTGTGATGGTACCCATAACCTCCAGAGACCCCTCCGAAGAAATACCACCATTGATCGTCGTTCCCTTGGTGATCACTGTCACATCATCGTCGTCAGTATCAATCTGTGCTGCTTTGATCTCCGGCTGACTCTCCTCCACAGGAGCTTCCTCCTTGGCTGCTTTCAGGATATCCTCTACGGATAACTCCTCC
>JBNMJP010000078.1:0-8358 GCA_050873905.1 Jutongia sp.
GGACAGCCGGATGCCATGGTAAAACGCTTTTATGCAGATTACTATCAGGAACAAATGGACCGTTTTGCAGAGGGCAGAGTCCAAAAAGGAAATGCTTTAGACGAAGTGAATGAATTTATTGGTGACTTCTTTGTTCCAACCGAAGAAATCTGGTATCCTCAGGGAGAAACAGGAGAAAGTGTTCTTACCAGAGTCATGCCCGTTATTCAGGAATGGATTGAATCGGAATATCAGAATATTGCAGTTGTCACGCATGGTGGTGTGATCCGCATATTACTGACTGCTCTTTTTGGCGGAGATTTTGCTAAGCGTTTAATGTTCGGTACTTCACTGGAAAACTGCAGTATCACCCAGCTTCATTATGATGAAGAAAAAAATGGATTCTTCCTGGACCGCTTTAATGATTACGCACATCTGGAACAGGATCCGTCCCTGTTGCGCAATCGTTTCAAATAAACTTAAGGAGTATGAATTATGGCAAAGATTATTCTGGCATCTGCATCAGACCGCAGAAAAGATATTCTGACACAGGTAGGCATTTCCTATGAGATTATGCCAAGCAGTATTGATGAAGATGCAATCCGGGCCGATACACCCGCTTCTCTGGTGGAAGCATTATCTGCAGCAAAAGCAGAGGATATAGCCGAACGTCTTACGACAGATTTCGTTATTATCGGTGCTGATACCGTGGTTGTCAAGGACAACAGCATATTAGGAAAACCTTCTGACGAGGCAGAGGCAGCCAAAATGCTTCAAATGCTGCAGGGAAACCGCCATGAGGTATATACCGGCGTCACTTTGATCTCGGTCTCCCCGGAGGGGAAAGGACTGATCGATACCTTCCATGTCCGGACGATCGTTGATATGATTCCAATGACTATGGCACAGATCAATGCCTACATAAAAACAGGAGAGCCTATGGATAAGGCTGGTGCTTATGGTATTCAGGGACGTGGAGCTGCGTATATTCAGGACATTGCAGGAGATTATTATAATGTCGTAGGGCTCCCGATTTCCACAGTTTTGGCACGGTTAGCCAATATGGGAATTGACTTGTATTAAATAAAATCCCCCGACGGATTCATGATGTACCGATATATGATAAGATATTTTTATGCCACACAAAGATAATCTGTGTGGTTTTTTTGATCAAACTCTTTTCATAATTTTTGTTTTTGTTGCATAATCGCAGTTCTAGAGGTATAATAAACACCGTTATGGTTTTTCGTAGAACTTTTGAATTATGAAAAACATAACCTGAATACGTAGAGATAATATAGGAGGTTGATTATGATCAGAGTAGGAATTATCGGTTCGACAGGATATGCAGGACAGGAGATCGTGCGTATTTTACTTCGCCATCCAGAGGCAAAAATTGTCTGGTACGGCTCACGCTCCTATATTGATAAGCGATATAGCGAAGTTTTCGGAAATATGTTCCAGTTGGTAGAGGATGTCTGCAAGGGCGAGAATATGAAAGAGCTTGCCGAGCAGGTAGATGTTATCTTTACCGCCACACCCCAGGGCTTATGCGGCTCTCTGGTAAATGAGGAAATTTTATCAAAGGTAAAGATCGTGGATCTCAGTGCAGATTTCCGTATCAAAGATGTAGAGAAATATGAAAAATGGTACGGGATCCATCACGAAAGTCCTGATTTTGTAAAGGAAGCCGTATACGGTCTCTGTGAGATCAACAGAGAAGATGTCAAAAAGGCACGTCTGATCGCCAATCCGGGCTGTTTCCCGACATGCTCTATTTTGTCTATTTATCCCCTTGCCAAAGAGGGAATTATTGATATGAGTACCGTGATCATTGACGCCAAATCAGGTACCTCCGGTGCCGGACGGGGTGCCAAGGTTGCTAACTTGTACTGCGAGGTCAATGAAAGCATTAAGGCATATGGTGTGACAACCCACCGCCACACCCCGGAGATCGAGGATCAGCTCAGCTACGCTTCCGGAGAAGATGTGATCCTGAACTTCACCCCTCATCTGGTGCCAATGAACCGTGGAATCCTTGTTACCGCATACGCTTCCCTCAAAAAGGATGTCACCTACGAGGATGTAAAAGCTATTTACGATAAATACTACAAGGATGAATATTTTGTCCGTGTTCTTGATAAGGATGTGTGTCCGGAGACACGCTGGGTAGAGGGCAGCAACTTTGTGGATGTTAATTTCCGGATCGACCCACGTACCAACCGCGTGATCATGATGGGTGCCATCGACAATCTGGTAAAGGGTGCAGCCGGTCAGGCAGTTCAGAATATGAATCTGTTATTTGGACTTCCGGAAAATCTCGGTCTGGAAATGCCTCCGGTATTCCCATAATTCAAGAGCATGAAATATAAACAACAGAGCAGAATATGAAATTCCGCCCGCAGTCAATGGAGGATTAAAATGAGTGCAGAAGAAAAAAGTACATATATGAGCGAGATCGTAGGAAAAGCAGAGACACTGATCGAGGCGCTTCCATATATCCGCGATTTCAATAATAAGATCGTCGTTGTCAAATACGGCGGTAGTGCCATGCTTGACAAAAAACTGGAAGAAAGCGTGATTCAGGACGTTGCTCTCTTAAAGCTGGTTGGTATGCAGCCAATCATTGTTCACGGCGGCGGCAAGGAGATCAGTAAGTGGATCGACAAGGTAGGAAAAGAGACAGAGTTCGTCGATGGCTTCCGCAAAACTGATAAGGAAACCATGGAGATTGCAGAAATGGTATTAAACCGCCTAAATAAATATCTGGTACAGATGGTAGAACGTCTGGGTGTCAAGGCAGTTGGTATCTCCGGAAAGGACGGAGGACTTCTGCAGGTAGACCAGAAAAAACCAAACGGTAAAGACATCGGTTATGTAGGAGATGTCAAGAAGGTAGACACCCTCGTGATCGATACCCTGCTTGCCAATGATTTTATCCCAATTGTTGCACCGATCGGTCTCGGCGAGGACGGAGAGACCTACAATATCAATGCCGATGATGCTGCCTGTGCCATTGCAGGAGCCCTCGGTGCAGAAAAGCTTGCATTTCTGACAGACATTGAAGGTGTCTGCAAGGATCCAAAAGATCCTTCCACTCTGATCTCTGTCATGAGTCTTCAGGATGCACATAAACTCATTGAAGACGGCACCATCAGCGGCGGTATGCTGCCAAAGGTTACAAACTGCGTCAATGCAGTCAATGCAGGTGTTGGAAGAGTCCATATTCTGGATGGACGTATTGAACACTGTCTCCTTCTGGAGTTCTTTACCAAAAAGGGTATCGGAACAGCCATTATCGACACAGAGGGCGGTCTTTACGAAAACGAACGCATGTAATGATTTTACTCGATTTTATTGAATAAACACCGGGATATATGAAGCGACCGGATTTAAAACAGACAGAACGGAGGATGAATATGGATATTCAGAAAGCAGATCAGCATTTTATACATACTTACAATCGTAAAATAACATTTGTTAAAGGGGAAGGCATGTATCTCATTGATGATACCGGCAGAAAATATCTTGATATGGGTGCCGGTATTGCCGTTTCTGCCCTTGGCTACAGCAACGAGGAGTACAAGCAGGCATTGAAAGATCAGGTAGACCAGCTGATCCATATCTCCAATCTTTACTTTAATGAGCCTGCAGTCAAGGCTGCCGGTTATCTCTGTGAAGCATCGGGAATGGACCGTGTTTTCTTTACCAACAGTGGTGCAGAAGCAATCGAAGGGGCATTAAAGCTGGCACGGAAATATGTCCGTACCAAAAATCCGGACAACAAGGGTGAGATCATTGCTATGGAGCATTCCTTCCACGGACGTACATGGGCGCTCTGTCCGTAACCGGTACAAAACATTACAGAGAACCGTTTGAGCCATTGATCGGCGGTGTTTCTTTTGCACAGTATAACGATCTGGACAGTGTCAAGGCTCTGGTCACACCGGATACCTGTGCTATTATCATGGAGTCTCTGCAGGGAGAGGGCGGTATCCATCCTGCCACAGAGGAATTTATGAAGGGTGTCCGTGCTCTTTGCGACGAGAAGGGCATTGTGCTGATCCTGGATGAGATCCAGTGCGGTATGGGCAGAACCGGAAAAATGTTTGCTTTCCAGCACTATGGCATTCAGCCGGATATCATTACCAGTGCAAAGGCTCTGGGCTGTGGTGTGCCAGTGGGTGCTTTTGCCGCCAGAGAAGAGATCGCACAGGCTTTAGTTCCCGGCGATCACGGTACAACCTATGGCGGTAATCCTCTTGCAACTGCGGCTGTCTGCAAGGTATTTGAAATTTTCAAAAAAGATCATATTGTGGGGCATGTACAGGAGCTTACTCCTTATCTCCGGGAAAAGCTGGAAGCACTTGCTTCAAAACATTCCTCCATTACAGAGGTCCGCGGACTTGGATTTATGCAGGGAATCGAATCTGATATTCCGGCAGGTGATATCGTAAGTGCGGCTCAGGAAAAGGGACTGATCCTGATCTCTGCCGGCACCAATATCATCCGTATTGTTCCTCCTCTGATCGCAGAAAAGGAGCATATCGACGAAATGTGTCGTGTTCTGGATGAAATCTTTACCGAAAAGGAAGCCTAAGAAACCAGAATCACGTATTATATTTTCAACCATTTTGTGTCCATAAAAAATGCAAATAATTCACAAATTCAAAACCAATATTAAAAAATCAGGTCTGCAATTTTTGCAGACCTTTTTATGTATGAAAATAATTTCAACGGGAATACTACATGTATAAACTATGGAGGTAATATTATCATGTGGGGAATAATTATTTCATTGATATCCGGTATTTTGATGAGTGTGCAGGGAGTCTTCAATACCGAGGTAACAAAACAGACCAGCGTTTGGATCTCTGCCGCATTTGTCCAGCTGACAGCTTTGATCGTCTGTATTGCCGCATGGTTTTTTACAGGAAGAGAAGGGCAGATTGCCGGTATCCTTCGGGTGCATCCGCGTTATATGCTGTTAGGCGGAGTGATTGGTGCATTTATCACATATACAGTGATCATCGGTATGAATCAGCTTGGTCCTGCCAAAGCGGTTATGCTCATTGTTGCCGCCCAGCTTATTGCAGCATATCTCATTGAAGTGTTTGGATTATTCGGTGTGGAAAAAACAGGTTTTGACTGGATGAAACTCCTCGGAACCGCTCTGTTTCTGGCCGGTATTATAATTTTTAAAAAAAATTAATAATTTTTTTCCCATGGGCTATTGTTTTTTTGGCTGGAATCGTTAGAATAGAGATAGGTTCGCATTTAATATGACATATATCTGCTATGAATTTCATTCGTAGGAGGTATTATGAAACGTCAAACATTGATCACAATAGGAATATGCGTATGTTTTTTGGTATTATCCGGCTGGTTCTATCTGAAATCCTCTGCCGGATCTATCGGAGACACGCAGAAATGGACATCCAACTGGGAATCGCCGATGCCATCTTCGAAAGAGGATCGTGCTCAAGTAGCCACAGATAAAGATACAGCCGATAGTGGGGAATGTGCCGTATATATTTGTGGTGCCGTGAAAAATCCCGGTGTATACCGTTTTACAGGAGATGCCAGAGTCTGTGATGCCGTGGAGGCAGCAGGAGGTTTTCGAAAAAAAGCTGACATTGCTGCGATTAATCAGGCGAGACCGTTGCAAGACGGAGAGCAGATTACAATTCCACGAAAGGGGAAAGGATCAGCTTCTGGTAAAAAAAATTCTGACAAAGGGAAATCCGGATCCGGATTGATCAATATTAATCAGGCGGATCAGGCGGAATTAATGAAACTTGCCGGGATTGGCGAGGCAAAAGCGCAGTTGATCATTGAATACCGCACAGAAAATGGAAGTTTTACTTCTATTGAGGATATTATGAAGATCTCCGGTATTAAAGAGGGGATATATAACCGGATCAAAGATCAGATCACAGTGTAAAAGAATCAATGAAAGGTTTAGGGGGAGCGTTATGGCGAGAAAGGTTCTGGTTGTTGACGATGAAAAGCTTATTGTAAAAGGCATCCGTTTCAGTCTGGAGCAGGATGGAATGGATGTGGATTGTGCTTATGACGGACAGGAGGCTCTGGACTTGATCCAGAAAAATGAATATGATGTTGTGTTACTTGATGTGATGCTTCCAGTTCTCACAGGCTTCGAGGTCTGCCAACAGGTACGGGAGTTTTCCGATGTACCGATCATTATGCTGACGGCAAAGGGAGACGATATGGATAAAATCCTCGGTCTGGAATATGGTGCCGATGATTATATTACAAAACCATTTAATATTCTGGAGGTTAAGGCACGAATCAAGGCCATTATCCGCCGTAGCAATGCAGGACACTCTCATGACGAAAATCCAAAGCTTCTTACATACGATGTATTAAAAGTAGACTGCGACAGCCGCAGAGCCTATATTGAAGATAAAGAAGTCAATCTGACGGCAAAAGAATTTGATCTTCTGGAGCTTTTGATGGTTCATCCCAACAAAGTATACAGCCGTGAAGAACTTCTGAATACAGTCTGGGGCTATGATTATCCGGGCGATGTCCGGACAGTCGATGTTCATATCCGTCGTCTTAGAGAAAAAATTGAAAATAAACCAAGCGATCCAAAGTATATACATACAAAATGGGGTGTTGGCTATTATTTTCAGAAATAGATCGGCTGCGTTTCCGGATTACTAAATAAATGCTTCAAATGGCAGGGAAGGGTGCGCTTTGAAACAATTTCTTGGCAGGGTTCTGTATTTTCTCCGCAGTATGCGGATACAGGTACTGATTGTATTTTTGATGATGGGACTTGTTCCCCTGTATATCTTTTCTATAATTATTACAAATGCATATGAATCAAGACTGGTTTCCCAGCGTGTAGACGAGTTACAGTCTTATGGCACTATGATCTCTAATCTTGTGGTCTCCTCAGGTTATCTGGTAGATCACGACAGTGAAGAGGTTGTGGAGGAGGCTGCACAGATTGCTGAAATTTACCAGGGACGTATTATTTTGGTGGACCAGAACCTCCGTATCATCCATGATACCTATGGATTGGAAGATGGCAAAACTGTTATCTCCACAGAGGTAGTAAAATGCTTTGGCAGTGACAGTGGGAAATACATAAATGAGCTGGGAGAGTATGTTCAGCTTACTATGCCTATTGTAAATTCCAACAAACAGACAACCGACGGTGTTGTCATTATGAGTTTCTCTACAAAAAATCTCCACCAGATGGCAGATGCGGTCAAACGTCAGGTATACATTATCCTGTTGATATTAACGATTCTGATACTTCTGGGAGCTGTACTTTATTCTACCCTTCTGGCACGACCGTTGAAGCAGATCACCACCTCGATCAACGAGATATCTCAGGGAGATATGAGCGTAAAGCTCAATATGCATGGTTTCTCCGAGATCAGCAGTATCTCAGATTCTTTCAATCAGATGATCGATGTCATCCGAAATCAGGATACGGCACGTCAGGAATTCGTTTCCAACGTTTCCCATGAGTTAAAAACACCAATTGCCTCAATGAAGGTTCTGGCAGATTCCCTGCTTTCCCAGGAGGGGATGCCGGAAGAAATCTACCGGGAATTTCTCGGAGATATCACCAATGAGATCGAACGTATGACCAAGATCATCAATGACCTTCTTTCTATGGTCAAAATGGACAAGAATACTTCTCAGGTGGAGGTTGTCAATACAAGCATCAACGATCTTCTGGAACAGCTTTTAAAACGTCTCAGACCGATTGCGGCAGAGCGCAATATTGAACTGATCTATGAAAGTTATCGTCCCGTCATGGCAGATATCGATGAGACCAAAATGTCCATTGCATTAAATAACCTCATTGAAAATGCCATCAAATACAACTATGACGATGGCTGGGTCCGCGTAACCCTCAATGCCGATCACAAATTTTTTTATGTCACGGTACAGGACTCCGGTGTTGGTATTCCGGAGGACGTTCAGGACAATGTCTTTGAGCGTTTTTACCGTGTGGATAAGGCTCGTTCCAGAGATACCGGTGGTACCGGACTTGGGCTTTCTCTGACACGTAGCGCTGTACTGTTACATCGCGGTTCGATCAAGCTTTACAGCAAGGAAAAAGAAGGAACGACTTTCACCGTACGTATTCCATTAACCTATGTTCCATAACAAACGGACATCCATGGATACCAGATATCCTTCGGAGTAACTCTGCCGCAAGATAGCAGCTGTTGTCTATAATATCATTGCCGGAAAGGAGGAAAGCACATGCCATATAACACAGACATCACACAGAAAAGCGCATCTCTGCTAAGAGCAGGCATTACTGTCTGTGTCCTGTTTTTGATACTTCTCTTTTGCGAAGTATGTTCTTTCCACAAAGAAAAAGAA
>JBNMJP010000079.1:0-8228 GCA_050873905.1 Jutongia sp.
CTGCTGACCCGGTCAGCGGACCGCATACGGATTAAATATCTGCTCATCACGGATCGTCGTCATTAATCCATGTCCCGGATATACCCGGACCGCCTCCGGAAGCACCAGAAGCTTCTCCCGCACCGAACGGATCAGCTCCCGGTTACTGCCGGTAGGAAAATCTGTTCTGCCCACCGACTCCTGAAACAGCGTATCTCCGGAAAATAATATACATGCCTTCGGGAAATAAAAGCACATACCGCCACTGGTATGTCCCGGCGTCAGGATACAGCGCATGGTTTCTCCCAGCATTTCCAGCTCCTGACCATCCTCAAGCCAGACATCCGCCTTCAGGCTCACACTGTCTCCCATCATCACAGAAACATTCTTCTGGGGATCTGCCAACAATGCCTCCTCCTCTTTGGAAGCATAAATCTTGGTCTGAAACTTCTTTCGCACCTCATCGGCTGCCGTAATATGGTCAAAATGTCCATGGGTCAGTAAAATCCCCGTCACATGAATCTGCTTTTTCTGCACATAGGCCTCGATCTTATCCGCCTCATAACCCGGATCAATGATCAGGCAGTCCTTTGTGTCCTCCCGGTACAAAAAATAACAGTTGGTCTGTATCGGTCCTACGACCCGAAAATCACATTTTAATAAACTCATATTTATCCTCATTCTCTATCTTTATTTTAAGCTTTAAGCCATCCGTTTTAAAGCTGTCATGTCTCTCACTTAACTAAGCACGGCTTCTCTCAATATCCGTCACACTCGGCACATTCCGCAGCTTTTTGATCAGTTCATTTAACGCCTCCACACCACGGATTGCAAAGCTGACATTAATGGTAGCAATGCCCTGCTTGCTCGTTCTGGTATTCATGGCCTTTACATCGATCTTATTCTCCGTCAGAACCTTCGTAATATCCATCAGAATACCCATACGGTCATACGCATAGATCACAATCTCAGCATCATATTCCTCATCTGCAGAGCCCTGGGAATCCACGCTCCACTCTGCCTCAATGATCCTCTGCCGGTCTGCCTCTGACAGATTCATCATATTGACACAGTCGGTCCGGTGGATCGAAACGCCTCGTCCTCTCGTGACAAAACCGATGATCTCATCTCCCGGTACCGGACTGCAGCACTTTGAAAAACGCACGGATACATCGGAAAGGCCAGCCACCACGATACCACTTTTGGATTTGACTGCTGCCGCCGGTCTGGACGCACCTGCATTTTCGGTGCTCTTTGCCACTGCATCCAGGATCTCCTGATCCGTGGTATGCTTTGGATTCTTTTTGTCGTATGCATTCTGCAGACGGTTTACGATCTGTCCCTCTTTCAGGCCACCATGTCCCAGTGCCGCCAGAACGGAATCCCAGTCACGGAAGCCGTATTTGCGCATGCAGTAATCGGTATACTCTGTCTTGAGCAGATCCGACAAAACAACACCCTGCGCCTTACAGTAATTGGCTAAAAGCTCCTTGCCCCGGACAATATTCTCCTCCTTAAACTGCGAACGGAACCACTGGTTGATCTTGTTTTTTGCCTGTGGACTCTTGACCAGAGCCAGCCAGTCACGGCTTGGTCCTCTGGAATTCTGCGAGGTCATGATCTCGACACGGTCACCATTCTGGATCTTATAATCAATCGGCACCAGATTTCCGTTGACTCTGGCTCCGACCATCTTGTTACCCACAGCACTGTGTACCGCATAGGCAAAATCAATGGTCGTGGATCCCGCCGGAAGGTTCTTCACATCTCCGTCCTTCGTAAAGCAGTATACATGGTCAGAGAAAAGATCCAGATCACTCTTTAACAGACTTAAAAACTCTTTGTTGTCCGACATATCCCTCTGCCACTCCAGAATACGGCGCAGCCATGCCAGCTTCTCTTCCTCGTTATCTCTGTCCTTGCTTCCGTACTGATTCTCTTTATACTTCCAATGGGCAGCGATACCATACTCTGCAGTACGGTGCATCTCGTAGGTACGGATCTGTATCTCAAACGGCTGTCCCATAGAACCGATCAGCGTCGTATGAAGAGACTGATAATTATTCGGCTTTGGCATAGAAATATAATCCTTAAAATGCCCCGGGATCGGCTTATAGATCTCATGGATCACACCTAACGCGGTATAACAGTCACGCTCTGTCTCCACAATAATTCGCACTGCGAAAAGATCATAAATCTGATCCAGTCTCTTATTCTGGGTTACCATTTTCTTGTAGACACTGAAATAATGCTTTGCTCTGCCATCAATGGTCGCCTTAATGCCGGCCTCCTCAATATGATGGCTGACCTCATTGACGATCTTGCGGATTAGAATATCTCTCTGCTCCTTGCCGTTGGCAATGCTTGAAACAAGCTGATTATACATCTCCGGCTCCAGATACTTAAATGCCAGATCGTCCAGCTCAACCTTAACCTTGGAAATTCCCAGCCTGTCTGCGATCGGCGCATAGATATCCAGCGTCTCTCTTGATTTTTCCTTCTGCTTCTTCGGCGTCTGATACTGCATGGTACGCATATTATGAAGACGGTCTGCCAGCTTGATCAGAATAACACGGATATCCTTTGCCATAGCAAGAAACATCTTACGAAGATTCTCTGCCTGTACTTCTACCTTGTCCGCCACATAGTCCAACTGTGTCAGCTTCGTAACACCATCCACCAGAAGCGCAACCTCATCACCAAATTCTGCTGCCAGCTCCTCGCTGGTCATCACCGTATCCTCCACCACATCATGAAGCATACCGGCTACGATCGTCTCTTTGTCCAGCTCCAGCTCAGCAAGAATGATACAAACACATACCGGATGAATAATATATGGTTCTCCCGACTTTCTGAGCTGCCCGTCATGCGCCTTATAGGCAATCCGGTATGCCTTCTCGATCATGGAGATATCATCTGAAGGATGATACTGTCTGATCATTTTGATCAGCTTTTCATACAGTACCTGAGGCTCTGTAAAATCCTCCGGTATGGTGCTTGTGGCAAGTTCTCCGTTGTCAATTTTGATTTCAGGTCCGTTTTTATCCATATTAAGTCACTCCATTCTGCATCTGAATCCGTCAGTTTCCTAATCGTATCTTCCATCTCGTTTTATTCTTGACGTATTACGGCACAGTATACGTCCATGCCGATTTTACCTGCCCCACCACTGTATCGATATCCCATCGCTTTTCACTTCTCGTAACGCTGTTTGGATCATTTAACATCAGCTTACCATCCTCGGTAAGTCCGGTCAGCACAATAAAATGTCCTGTCGTTGTAAAGTCACCCGGCTTCATGCTGCAGATCACCGGCTGCTTTTTCTCCAGTGCAGACTTAATGGAATCACTTCCCACAACCACAGACTCTGCCTTTAGTCCCAGCTTTTTGGCACCAGATGACATTAAAGACCATGCGGTTCCGGAAGCTACGGTACAATAATTATTTTCCACACTAAACTCGGCAATAGCATCCGGCGATTTGGAGGTATCCTTCAACAGTCCTGCTGTCACCATGGAAAGACATGTGGGACCGCATCCGTTAATTCCTATATTGTCATTTCCATAGGTAAGATAACCCCAGCGGCTGTCCCACTGCTGGAAACGCGGGATTCCGTTTTCTGCAGAATCAAGCTCCTCCTGGGTCACACTGCCGGATGGTTTGATATCTGATTTATGCTTCGGATAATTTTCCACAAAATCCAGGGCATCCGGATTGTTTGCCGCCAGCTTTAACATACTTTCGCTGTATTCATACAGGTTTTGTAAAATATTATCTACCTGAGGATATTCTTTTCGCATTTTTTCCAGCTTATCTGCATACTCTTCAAAGCCTTCCGGCACAGAATAATCCGGTACCTTCTCTGTAGGAGCCACACTCGCCTCAACCTGCTTCTGATTCTTAGTGCCGCTGCTGCCATCATTTCTGACAGCGCGGACTCCCATCCGAATCAGTCCAATCATCAAAAGAAGGAGCAGAACTCCCAACGTTCCTACCACCGCCCGTGCGATCATGATCTGCCGGCGGCGTTCTCTTCTACGTTTCAGTCTGTGAAGATATCTTCGATATTCTCTCTCTTCCTCTTCTGTCCTTGGTCTTTCCATGCTTTTCCCCCTTTTCTATTACAACTCACAGTCAATATCCATAAGCCGCCTCATCAGGGTTTCAAATTCCTGCTCACTGATCTTTTCGTCCTCAAGCTGATCGGTGATCAATTCCTCAAGTTCATCCCAGCTGTACTGACTTTTTCCCTGTTCCAGACGATCCAGTTCCTTGTCCCAGTTTTGGTACTCTGACATATATTTCCTCCGTTCTTTGATCCATCTATATACTCATGTTACATAATATAATAATTTTCTATTTTCTGTCAATCTGTTGTCATCAGTTGTTTCACAAGTTCCATGGTTCTTTCTGTGGATTTTCCGTCCAATGCCCCCAGAAAAAGTCTGTGAAACTGTTCCTTTGTCATGGATACTTTTCCGTTTTCCTCCACCTCTCCCAAAAGAGCCTTCCTGAGCTCATTTTCCAATGTCTTCTGATCTTCTACGATCTTTCCCGGTGCAAAGAAGCAAAATCAAAATAAATATCCCGGCTGTCCAGATATACCTGAAGATCAAAGGTATAAAACAATATGGGCAGTTCCAAAAGAGAGGCCTCAAAAATAACCGAGCTGTAATCCGTGATGAGCACAGAAGCAATAAACAGGAGATCATTAATATTTTCCTCCGTGGACAGATCAAGAATTCTGTCCTGATATTCTAAAGGAATCTCATACCCTTTTTTTACAAAGGGATGATTCTTCAGGATCAGCACTGTATCCTCCGGCATCCGGCCCATGATCTCCGCAGCCGGAAATCGCTCCCATGGATAATATGCGGTCTTATTCCCACTTCCCCGAAAGGTAGGCGCAAATAAAACAATTTTTTTATCACGGCATATTGGATATTTATCAAAAAATCTCTCCCTGATCTTCCTTCCATATTCCGGATCAAAAAACACGTCCGTTCTGGGTACTCCAATTGGTTTTATCACCTGATCATCCACACCAAATGCTTCACTGTAAAATGGTACAACACCTTCACTGCTTGCCAATGCAGCGGTATAGCTTCTGTGATTTCTGGTAGACTGTTCCAGGTGATCCACAATCCCAAGTTCGGACAATCCAAATAACTTAAAAGCACCACAGGCATGCCACATCTGCAGAAGCTGTGTATCCTTTCGCAAAGTCAGAGCATGAAGGTGGGGCACAAAGTCCTCCAAAATAATCAGTTTTGCAGAAGCTGCCAGCTCCGCACAATGTTTAATCTCTTTTCTTGTCAGCTTGTGAACCGGTGTCTCGGTTAAAAACTCCCGGCTGGCATACCCCCGTTTTTGTACCTCCTTACGGATCCGATCCAGATTTCCACCGGATTCCACTCTTCTCTCTGATAAAAATAAGATTCCATTGGTATCCGGATATTTCCTACAGGCATGTTCATAACATTTTTTAAAATAATTGGTCTTGTACTCTCTGATACTGTATCCATATCCCGTCCAATCCTTCACAAGACCGTGGGCATGATAAAATAACGCCCTTTTCCCTTGTCTGCTGTCTGCTGCTTTGTGAAGCCGGTGAAGTCCTTTTTGTGCTAATATTCCATCCAGGATCCATATCGGAAGCAGTATCGTACAAAAAACATACAATATCCGGCTTCCAATCTGACGAATCCATGACCGGTGCCGCGTTGTCTGTTGAAACAATTTCCCCGGAAGTTCCAACATAGTCTCTGTGTAGGTCCATAATGCATTCTCCGAACAAATGGCCGCAGATACACGAACCTTTTCCCCTGATAATGGAAAAGATTCAAAAAATATATACGGAAGCTCTACCGCAACGCTTGCTGTATATTTTCTGCAATTTTCACTTTCTTTTTGATAACATGCTGATACCGGAAAATATCTTTTTCCACAAGAGCCTTCAAACACCAGAGAAAATCTGATCTTTCCTGCCGTCATCTCCCCGTCTGTATCACATTGCAGATCTATATTTAATATTTTATTTATATCGTCAATATGATAATCTCTTATCTTAACTGTCATTCCGATTCTCCTCCATACCAAAAGATTCTTAACTAACAGTGTATCATAAATGGCTGGTATTTCATAATGTTTTTGAAATACCAGCCATTTTTAAATCTTAACGATATGCTATATTATTTTTTCAATTTTGTTACATAGCTGACAGGCAGTGCACACACTCTGTCTACACGCTGCTCCGCCGTGTAAAACGATACGGACTCAAATACAATATAAATACGGTTTCCGCTGATGGTGATCTCCTCATTCATTGTCGGAACTGCTACGGTACTGCGCACCTTCCCCAGAGAAATAATTCCCTTGGAAGCCTTTTTTAAATTTGGCTTATATATATCAAGCTGATGCATATAACCACGCTTTTTCGGATCTGTCTGACAGGATCTGGAAACGATCAACCGTCCATTAGATGAAAATGCAATTCCCTGTACACGGGTCGGCATAGAAATCGTTTTTAATGGTGTCAGCTCCGGCTTAGTCCCCTTCTTTGCAATCTTGTAGCTAACAAGATATCCCGGCTTTAACTCATCATAGGATGCAACCCAAAGGAGTTTCTTATAATATGTCACGGTAGCTGCCTGCTGTGGCAGATTGATCTCCACACCATATGCGCTAAGCTCCAGATACGGGTCCTGATTATCAATAGCACCCTTTACTGCTGAATACGGAATACTTCTTAATGTCTTTGCCTGTGTGATCCAAAGATTTTTACCATCAAACGCAATTCCACCGGCATGAGATTTATTTGGCAGAACAATCGTTGTCATGAGCTCCTTATCCTCTTTTGATAATACATAAACCACAGAATTCTCTATCCCCTGGCTGTCGTATGCCGTGATAAAGAAATATGATTTTGCCACTGTAATTCCCTGTGGTATCATGGTTCCGCAACCAAATTCTGCCACATTGGTATTTAACATACCAGGCATCGGAAAGCTTTTTGCATAATCCAGTTTCTTTGTGAAATTTTTATTTTTCTTACAAGCCGCTGATTTCTTAAATGCGGACTTTGTTTTGAATAACTTTGCCTGGGTGCTTGTATCACTGACTTCTGCTGCGATAGCACTTTTCTCTGCAGATGCACTGCTCTCATAAACAATCCCATTGTAGGTGCGATAGGCTTTTACACAGTATTTGTAAGACTGACCGTTCTCAAGATTCGTATGAATGAACTTTTTGTTGGATTTTCCCTCCAAAGTAGTCAATAATACATACTGGCCATTCTGTTTAATATAAACATTATACCCCATTGCTCCGGTAATGGCTGCCCAGCTTAAGCGTACTCTCTGATTACCTCCTTTGATCAGAACCGTCGGAGCCTTTGGCAGAGAACAGGTAAAGATTGCCGGTGACTCCTCACCTACGTTTGTCTCTGTTCCGGCATAAGCCACAATCTTATACTGATATGTCTTACCCGCTGTCAATTTCGTATCTTTATACTCCCCGGTAATAGATGTTCCGATTTTCTTAAAATTTCCCCCGGTTCCTGCACGATAAATAATATATCCCGTTGCAGACGGAATATCCTGCCAGCGTAAAACAACGCTTGTGGTAGTATTATCGGAAATCGTAAAAGTCTCTACTTTCTCCGGTTTGGTAAATACAGAAGCGGTGATAAAGAAATCACTTCGACATCCCGTTTCATCATTGACCGCATAAACAGCCAGATAACACTCTTCACCTGCCGGCAGTCCCTCGATCCGGATGCTGGAGCCGCTTGTGGCCCCGTAATACTCGTATCTTTCCTTAGGAATGTCGTATTTATAAACATAGTAACTTGTAGCATTTGCCACCGGAGTCCACTGATAGGTAATGGAATCCTTTGTAATTTCTGTCGGATTTACCGCAGACATGACAATCCCCGGATCCAGCGTAACTGCTGATCCCGAAGCAACAATCGTTGATGTATCCTGTGGACCAGTCGCAGCCTTCACACTTTGCTTCTGCCACATTTCTGACGATGATACGAGCTGAAGTACAAATAATACACTCGCTAACACAAATGCTAGTTGCTTGTGATTTTTAATTTTTCCCATTTTATCCTCATTTCTGTACTGTTTATTCTCCCATCCCAGCCTGCCACAGTACAGGCAGCTGTGATCCGGCTTTTCAGCCTAATATACTCAGAATACGCCCACAGGCATCTCCTTTTATATTATCGTATTGAAATTTGACAA
>JBNMJP010000080.1:0-8216 GCA_050873905.1 Jutongia sp.
ATCGTAGAACCTACAGTTACGATCCGTTCCGTTATGAAAGACAGTGATCTTCCGGAAATGGAGAAGCTTGCAGACGCTATGACTGCAAAATAGTCTTATGACATCATTCGTATATCTGTAACACAGATATTTTTATACAATAAAAGATCCCCGTGAATACAGGATCACCTGAACCATCGGATATAATCTGTGATCCGGGCAATCTCCTGTCATCCACGGGGATTTTTTTCTTATGTTTTATTTCACATTTTATTTTTCAAAAGCTGCTTTATTTCACAATAACCTTCACTTTACTCTTCTTTCCATCGGCTTTCAGGGTTACTACTGCAGAACCTTTCTTGATCCCTTTTACCGTCGTTGTCACCTGTGTCACTGTAGCTTTCTTTTTCTTAACAGATGTTTTCACAACTTTTACTGTCTTTTTGTTTACCGTCACCTTCACAAACTTCTTGACGGATGCATTCTTAGCCGTTGTCACATTCCATCGAATCTTCGCTTTCTTGCCGGCCTTTACAGCTACCGTTGTTTTTACTGCCGTCACCTTTTTCACAGCTGCCGGTGTAGATGCCGGTTTTGTTGTGTTTTTCGGTGTTGCAGATGGAGTTGCTGCCGGTGTCTGACTTGGTGTTACGGATGGAGTTGGAACTACATTTCCCGTCGGTGTCGGTGCTGCTGTCTGTGTTCCTGCTCCGGTTGGAGTTGGTGTCAGATCTGCCGGGGTTTCCGTCGGTGTCGTTGTTGGATTCTGTACCGGTGTTCCTGTCGGAGGTGTTGTCGGATCCTGTGCCGGAGTTCCTGTCGGTGTTGCTGTTGGATCCTGTGCCGGGGTTCCCGTCGGTGTTGCTGTCGGATCTGCCGGAGTTCCTGTCGGTGTCTGTATCGGGGTTTGTGTTGGATCCAGATTCTTTGTCACGTCACTGAGATCATAAAGAGATTTCGTTCCCTCCATTACACGGATCACTGCATTTAAACCACGAAGAAGCTGCTCCGGTGCACTTGGCACCTTTGCGGTATCCAGTGTCTTATTTTCCATATCAAAAAATTCAGCAGCATCATCTAAAACAGTGACACCATTTTTAATAAAATCACTGCCATCAGTCTCGCTGCATGGATTAATACGAAGCTGTCCCATTGCAATCAAAATCTGGGCTAATGTCCATACATTGTTCTTCTCTCCACCGTATCCGCTCCATGTACCATCGTTATTCTGTGTACTTTCCAGGAAATGAACTCCCTTGTTATATGCTGTCTGAAGTGCTTTCTGATCAAAATCCGCATCTTTCGCAGCCAGATTATTCTCCAAAGTATATGGATACATACACTGGATCGGCATAGCTGCCATATCAATGGAAGACCACTGAAGTGCCATTCCAATCATGCTGTCCATACTTGTGGCAACATTATTGACCAACTTTCCTCTGGTAATGTAGTTCTCGCCTGTCGGAAGCGTATAATTTCCACTGTCCAGTGCCAGAAGCATTGTACAATCCAGCATATATACCTTCGGAGACTCCTCATATACTGCCTTCTGTGCCATCTCGTCAATCAGATCACAACCACCGATATTGGTTGCATCCTTCCCCATTGCTGTAACAAAAAGTACAACCTTCGCACGATTTATCTCCGGATTAGCCTTAGAATAAGTAGTTGCACCAATGGTATCCAGATTCATTTCTTTTCCGTCTACTGTAATAAACCCATTCGCCTTTATTTCCTCTAACTGTTCCTTTACTTTCGCATACATTTTCTCATAATAATCATTTGCCGCAGTATAGCCTGCACGGATCAGCGAAAAGGCAATATACAGGGCATCCGGATTTTCAATACCATAAACCGTCTTTCCACCGTCCAGAATACTGCTTTCATAGGTTGCCTCTGCAACAATGTCCTGCTGGATCTTTGCATTTTCCAGAAGCGTTGCCGTCTTTGCGCTGTCCGGATTTTTGGATACATCATCGCTGTAAACAGAAGCCACTTTCTTGTTTGCATCATCGCCGTAAGCAAAAATAAAGCTGATCTTGTCATTATCATTCATAACAACATTTCCTAAAGAATCCGCATAATTGCCATTCAGATAAAATGCCCAATATCCCTTCTGCCAGTCAGATGGATTTGCAATATCGCCTATTTTCTCGATATTTCTTCCATATCCGGATTTGTCCTCAATGACATATTCCGACTCCTCCAGTCCGGCTGCCTGGAATGCTTTTTCTGCAACAACGTCGCCTTTTGTCCCTTCATCAACCTGGACTGCAGTTTTTCCAATATTCACTGTATGTCCATCTGCATCCGTACCCTCTGCTGCCACATAAACAACAATCTTGTCCGTGGTCTCCTGCGTGTCGCCAGCCTTTACTGCAGAGCTTGTGCTAAATACTGTCGTAAATGCCAAAGCTGCCGCAAGAAGACTGCTCATCCATTTTTTCTTACTCATTTCAATCCTCCAATCATTTGTGCTGTGTTTACATTGTGATCCCAAATTTCCCCTGTATACGCTCCAGCTTTTGTAAAATGCTGTCCCCAAAAAGGAACATACACAGCGCTGCCGTTCCGGCATGCGCCGCATCATAGGGTGCCCCTGTCAGGTATAACGCTTTCAGTGTCTCCCAGCTTACCTGTCCGGCAGAAGGATCCGCCGGATAGGTCATCAACATGGTTGCAAAGTTCATAAGCCCTCCATACAACAGAAATACCACAAAAAAGGTAAACACCGTCGTTGTGATATCATCCACCGGAAGCTTCTTTCTTTGCAGCACGCATCCGACTGCCAGTCCCACAATCCCATAGATATAAAGCCTCCATCCAAAGAAGCTCTGCCCGTCAGGATTGTCCCGGAGCAAAAAGACTACATAAGCAAGCACCCATGCAAACAAAATGCAGAGAACCGGCCCCATGATCACCCGAAATGTCCTGCCCTTCTCTAAAGAAAGGCGTCTCGCCAGTGTCTCACCGGTCCTTCTGCGTTCTACTTTATTAAAAGCCATGCCGGATAAATATCCGACCATTCCCCAGGCAGCCATCTGCCAGGGCGTCCATGGCCCCTGACCATCAAAAAAATTACATACCAGTCTGCTCATGGCACCAACCAGGAAACCCGCCTCCGGTCCCAGACCGATGCCACAGATCACCACCATTGTTGTTCCCGCATGAAGCGGAATGGTGTGAGCACAGATTTCATTCATCACCACACACAACGCTGTCAGTGTGGATAAAAGAACTATCTCTCTGGCACGGGGCTTTCTTCTTTCATACTGTCCAAAAAACAGGACCAGTATCAGAATCACCACACCAAACCCCATAAACAGATAATGTCTCCCCTGCAGTAAAACAGCCGACACAAATAACAATATTGCAACCGCCACAAAAAGAAACAGTCCATTCCATCTACGGCGTTTCGCCTTTTCTCTCAGATACTCTTCCCAGTCAAAGCGCCGCCGGCAGGAAACATCCATGCCTTTTCCAGTCTCTTTCCTCTGCTTTTTCATCCGGCATCACCCGCCTTCTGCAGAGCTTTTATAATATCCTCCGTCCGAAAACAATGTTCCAGAATTCCCTCGGACATCCGACTTGCAGGAGTCGTATAAAAGACATTATCCTCAAAAAAATTCTCTGTCCTGTCCTGACTGATCATCTGTCCGTCAAAAAGCAAGCCACATATATCCGCATACTGCGCACAAAAATTCATATCATGAGATACCAGAAGGATTGTCTTGCCCCGTGCGCACAGATCCTTAAGCATATCTGCCAGTTTCTCCTTAAAGGCACCGTCCAGTCCCTTGGTGGGTTCATCCAGCAACAGAATATCCGGATCCGTCATAAGGAGCTTTCCCATGGCAAGACGTTGCTGCTGGCCACCACTTAAGTCCATGGGATTCTGCTCTCTTTGTCCCTCCAGTTCCAGGTAATGCAGCATTTCCTTCCACGGCTGCTGCCCTTTTTCTGTGGACCGCGGCTGCATCACCATCAGTTCTTCCTCTACGGTAAGCTCCGTAAACAGACTCTGTGGATTCTGTGCCAGATAACGCACCGTTCCCATAGCTTTTACCTTGCCACGACGTGGTTTATAAATCCCCATGAGAATCTTTAATGCCGTAGATTTTCCGGAACCATTGCCCCCCATAACAGCAAACAGACTTCCTTTCGGTACCTGAAGCGAAAAATCATCCAGTACCCGTTTCCCCTTTTCATACGCAAAAGAAATCCCTCTTGCTTCAAGAGCAATTTGCTTTTTATCCACTTGTATCTCTTTGTCTGCCTGTCCGCTTTTTCGTACTCGTTTCCACAGCCATTCCTTTCCCTGACGAATGCTGACCGGAGATTCTGTTTCATTGTCTCCATGACATTTCTGCCACACTCTCACTGCCACCGGCATCGCCGGGGCAATCGGAAGCTCCTTTCCATGCTCTTTCTCAAATTGCTCCAATATACCGGCACATTTTCCGGGTACACTATCCCCGATCATATGCCCCTGATCCATCAGCAATACCCGGTCCGCCAGGGGCATCACTTCCTCCAGCCTCTGCTCGGATAACAAAACTGCCGTTCCCAGATCCCGGTTCAATCTCACCAGCGTATCCAGAAAACGCCCGGCCCCAATCGGATCCAGCTGTGCTGTTGGTTCGTCCAGCAATAATACATCCGGCTGCATGATCACAACGGATGCCAAGTTCAAAATCTGTTTCTGTCCACCGGAAAGTTCTGACACGTTTTTATGAAACCAGCTCTCCATACCAAAATACTGGGCAATTTCTGCCGTTCTCCGTCTGATCTGCATCCCCGGTACTCCCAGGTTTTCCAGACCAAATGCCAGTTCATGCCATACCTTATCCGTCACAAGCTGCGTGTCCGGATTTTGTCCCACATAACCGATCCTTGCAGCACTTTCTCTATCATTCAACGTCTCCAGATCTTTTCCGCGATAATACATGTGACCACTTCCGGTTCCAAATGGAATCTGGTTTTTTTTAAAATGACGCAGAAATGTTGTCTTGCCACACCCTGAGGGACCACAAAGAACTATAAATTCCGCCCCCTCCATCCGGAAACAAATATCATGAATTGCCTCCTCCGTCTGTCTCGGATAACAGAAGGATAAATGCTCACAGGATAAAACCGGTATCTGTCCCATTTTGTGCCCTCCTTTCTCAAACAACTGCGTCTATTTCCTCTGACCCATTTCCAGGTCAGATCTTCTTATATCGCGAAATCGATAATATAGATCATACATGCACGGTGTTATCATTCCACAAGTGCCAGCCAAAAGTATCATCCACACATTTCCACTGATACATGACGAAAAAATTTCCGGAAAATAATATGCCTGCAGCCTGCCCTGAAACTGGCATATATATATCCCGGCAGACATGAGTACAAGATATATGCACCATATCAGGTCTTCTTTCTGCATTTGAAATAAATGAAACCAGGTTCTTTTACCGGAACCGTATCCTCTGGACTCCATTGACATGGAAACTTCGACGGAGTCTTCCAAAGACCACGAAATCAGCACCGAAAGCTCTCTTACAATATTTTGTGTCCTTTGCCACAGGCTCACCTCATCTCCATTTCTGCCAAGCCCCGCCTGGGCTTCATGGATTTGCCGGTAACGGGTCTGCATATGGGGCAGCGCACGAAATATCATCATCAGCAGCAGTCCGATCGTTGGTATGATCTTTCCCGTCAAATACAATATTTTCTCACTGTCCAACAGGCACCCTGCCACCATGCACCATTGCAGCACCGCCAGGAGCATCAGCGTCATCATCATTCCATAAAACACGGATTCCCAGGTCACCGCCATACCATTGACATAAAAAATCGGTGTAACTCCTCTATGCGAAAATAAAGGCAGAATGACTGCCGCAAAAAAAAGCATCACACTTCCGGAGCATATCACCTTTCCCCAGGATCGAATCCCTTTTATTACTACCAAATAAAAAGCCGAGGAAAGGAAAGACAGGAGCAATGCGACCGGATGTCTCGTGACCATTGTCCAGATCACGCACAAAAGAATATAAACTGTAATAACCACCGGATGTCGCCCGGCAAATTCAGAATTTCTTCTATTCATCGTATTCTCTGCCTCTTTTAAGTCGTTCTCCCATCGCAGGTATAACACCAGCTGATCATGTCTCCATCCGATACCTTAAACGCGGATGCCCCCCTGTTTGGAGCTTTTCCATTCACCTTGTAGATCCATCCACTCATATCTCCCGCCTGCTTCTCATAAATATTTCCAATTCCACTGATATAATAGCTTTTGTACATTGGCGTATATTCTGAATCCAATGCAACACCCTTGGCTTTGCATGCTTTCTCTAAAACGTCATAAACACTCGCACCCTTTTCCACTTTTACGGATACCTTTTCCATGATCTGTCCATTGGATGGAATATATTTCCAGATGCTTTCCGATACATTCTTCTTGTTTTCCACAAGACGATCGCAACGAATCTCTATCGTACAGGTGATCCTGTCATCCTTTGGTGTTGCCGTTGGCGACGGCTTAGGAGATGGGGACGGACTGTGTCCGCTTTCGGTTGCGGATGTGTTGCTGTTATCTTCCTTCGGAGATTCTGTATTCTGTCCGGTGTTTCCGGAACTTTCATCCTTCCGGGACTCCGTATCAGAAGGAGAAGCCGTCTCATTCCTGTTTTGCGCCGGTTTTCTGCTATTCGATGACTTATGTTCCTTCTTATTTTTGTTTGCAGAACTTTTATTGTCCACCTTTCGGGAGGATTGCTTTGAGGAAGAAGCTTTTGAACCGGAAAGTTTTTTCCCTGTTTTTGCCTGATCTGAAGCTTCCGCAAGCTTCGTTTTGTCTTTCGCCGCTTTTTCTTTGGTTTGTGATGTCTTATTCGTTTTCGAAGATGTCGCATCCGTCTCTTCCGTACTCTGCGGATCCGGTGTGTCATACATGGAAGCAAGCTCATCTTCCTTCGGATCACTCACATCTTTTGCAAGCTGCCGCTGTTCCTGCCGATAAGAATCCACGGATTGAAAACGGGTCTGCCGTATTCCCAATATTGCCACAAAGATCACGATCATTGCCACAATAATATATTTCCAATTTTTTTGTCTCATTTTTTCCTCTTTTCTACGGTCAAAAAAATCTCTGTACACGCATTAAGCTGTACAGAGACTAAAAAATCATATAAAAATTCACGTTGGAAAATAAATTTCCATACAGAAATAAACGTTTCCATGCCGTTTACCTCCCACCGAGGTCCCGTTCATCAAAACGCTGTATGCTTGTCTCTGTCCAGCAGGTCTCCTGGCTCGAAATCATCTTCCTCTTTCCCTTCCCATACTGTCGATACAGTACAGTGGTTCCGGACCTCACTCCGGTGAAAGAGTCATCCTTCTTACAGTAGCGGGGGCTGCTGCAGCATCTCACTGCATTCCCTTTTCAATCTATCCCGCGTCACCGGATACTGTTCCCTGTCTGACATCTCCTGAGCAGGCAATGTCAGAACTGCAGGTGAAACGTATCCCGTAACCTGCTGCGGCGCAGGCTTGCTGATAGATCACTGAACCAAGCAAAGCATATCACGATAGTTACTATCTGTCAATGAAGAGTAAGCAAAAACGGACTCTTATGGAAATATCATCTTTCATTCAGAATAAATATTTTTATTTGTTTACTTTTTTTACTGTCACGGTTCCCAGTACTTCCTTCGTCATGCAGTTACGAACCAGGAAAGTCAGTGTGTCCGGAAGCTCGGCTGTTCTGTACTGATCACATTCTGTCAGTGCGCCGCCTTTGCCCATGGAATCATCTCCATAGCCACCTTCACTCTCCACCTCATTTCCATCCTCGTCGAGAAGATAAAATTTAACATCGGAATCATCGGTTTTGATCCATTTCTCCCATGTCTGTGCTTTCGGATCTGTCGTGTGGTACTTCACGGTACAATTCATATTCAAGGCACTCTTCTCAAAATCAATGCCGTCAAGAACCAGCCTGGTTCCTTTGATGGTTTGTTTTTTCTCCGGCAGATAAGAAAGTGTTTCTGCCTTTCCGGACTGATCCTTTAACGTAAAGGCAATGGAATCCTCCAGCTTCTGATCCTCCCGGCCCGGTGCATAGACAACCGTATCACAGGAATAATCCAGCTTCTGTGTCTTCTCATTGTTTTCAAAGGTAATGTGATATACGAGAGTGCCATCCGCCTCTGTCTGGTAATCCATAGACTGGGAAGCCACATCATCTGCAC
>JBNMJP010000081.1:0-8143 GCA_050873905.1 Jutongia sp.
TATTCCTCGACACCATAGGATATCCTTTTGGACACACGGCTCTTATGAATCTTCTGGATCTCTTCTTTTAAAAATGGGTAATCCGCGATATTAAAATTTTCAGATATAATATAAAAATTTTTATACATGATCGCGATATTATCATCTCTGTCATTTAACGCTGTAGTGGTTTTATTATACTGAAGGAGGATCGTGACAATTCCTGCCACATCTCCCTGTTTATTTAAAACAGCTCTGCTGATCTGTATGGTCTGTCCTTTATTGACGTTCATCTGACTGAAATACCAGTAGCCTTTTTCCTTATTTTTAATGGTTGCCTTATACCAGGACTGATATTTTACCGTCTCTTTAAAATAAGAAAGATTATTGATCCTTTCCAGATCATACGTATCAATGGTTGGATTATTTAAATATATTTTTATATTGGAAATATCCTGTTCATAAAGATTCATATAATCCTGAAGGATTCCATCAACAGTCCGGTAATCTTTATAAAACTGCGTCTTACTTTTGTATTTTCTGGTAGCAATCTTCTGGATCTGATCATTATTGCAAAGAAGACGGGCTACATTATCCAGCACCGTCATAGATTCCCGGAGCGAGGAACCGAGAACAGAAAGTTCTTCCGACTGGGTCTCCTCCGTAACATTGATCATCATTTTCCGCGTCTGCATGTTGGTATAAATACTCATAACAAGCAGTGGAATAATACCACCGATCAAATAGATCAATATCATGCGGTGGAGAAACTTCATATCTTTAAATAGGTGAAATCTTTTTTTATAGTTGAATTTTTTCATAATCGGTCTTATTATCCGTCTATTTTAAACTGCACCTGAAGCGGTTTCTTTAACGGCTTTCCCCCTAAGGATGTCACATTTGTTGTAATATTTAATATGTATGATTCATTCTGCGCATACGGCTCCAACGGTTCGATCTCAATCTCATTTTCCAGAGAATTATAACGAATCGCTGTTTTCAGAGGAGAAAGATTCATGGATGTCACATACAGATTGACATTATTGACTGTCTTGGGATCCAGTGGAATATTAAACTTGATCTTCCAGACAAAATTTCCTGTTTTAAATTTTAAATCCTGACGCACTTTGCTTTCAAGACCTTCCGTCATAGATTCAAATTCCAAATATTTTCCCACGATACTCTCCTGCCTTTCTTCCAATTAATCAAGGATTTTCTCTCTTATTTTATATTATCACATTCTATTTTTTTTTGGTAGTCTCATTCTCAAATTTTCCCTGTCCAAGGGGCAGGTTTTCTTTGAAGAAACAGAGGGGATATGATATAATTATAAATAGAATTTTAATCTGTCAGGAAGGCATTTTTATGAAAAAAGTCAATTTTAAACCGGGAAATATGATCTATCCCCTCCCTGCCGTCATGGTAAGCTGCGGAGATATCGATCACGTATCAAATATATTAACAGTTGCATGGACCGGCACACTCTGTACAAATCCGCCGATGGCATATATTGCCGTTCGTCCGGAACGCCACTCTTATCCTATGATCCGGGAGTCCGGCGAGTTTGTGATCAATCTCACCACAAAAGAACTCGCACACGCTACAGATTTCTGCGGGGTACGCTCCGGCAGAGATCACAATAAATGGACGGACTGCCGCCTCACACCGGTTCCTGCGGATACTGTGAAATGTCCGCTGATTGCGGAAGCACCTGTCAACATCGAATGTAAAGTACGCCAGGTTTTAGAACTTGGCTCCCATCATGTTTTTGTTGCCGACGTCACGACAGTACATGTCGCAGAGAAGTATATGGACGAAAAAGGAACCTTCCATCTGGAAAATGCAGGGCTCCTCGCTTATTCTCACGGCACCTATTACAGCCTTGGCAAGGCTCTGGGACATTTTGGTTATTCTATTCGCAAGAAAAAGGGAAACGGACGGAAAAGCACCAAAGGAAAACCAAAAACATACAATAAAAAAAGGGGCTAGTGCGTACGGAAATGAGGGATAAAGTATGAAGATCAGCTATCTCAGAATACGAAATTTCAAATCCATCCGTGATCTGGAGATCAACGAGCTGGAAAATGCACTGATTCTTGTAGGCAAAAACAATACCGGTAAAACAAATGTGATCGATGCGATCCTTACAGCGACCGGCAATCATATTCCAAAGACAACCGAGTTTCTGGACCCACAGAAAAGCATTGATATTACTCTGTCCATTGAATTCACCGATGAGGATCTGCAGTACTATCAGAGTCTTGGCATTGTAAGCAAGCACCGGGATTACGACAAATGGCTGGAGGAATTTTCTGCCCTGCTGCCATCTTTCCAGGACCATACAGTGACCTTTACCTGCCATATCAACCCGGAGCACAAGATCCGTTTTAATGATGGTTTCCAGAAAAACAATCCCTATATCCGGGAAATTTTTCCAAAGATCTATCATATTGACCAGACCAGGAATCTTGACGCATTACAAAATGATGTTTTTAGTTTTTATGACAAAGAATCCTTTCAGATGCTTAAGGATAATATGTGTACCTTTGACTCCACCCGGAAATGCAACCGCTGTTTTCAGTGTATTGGAGTCATCAACAAAAAAACACCGGAGGAGCTTTCTCTTTTTGAGACCACGCGTCTGCTGCAGTACAAACTGTTCCGCACAAACCTGAACGAGTTTGCCGAGAAGGTAAATTACTATTTTCATCGGAACGGCAATCCTTCCCAGCAGATCCGCTATGTACTGAATTTTGACCTGGATGACCTGCTGCACATTGACACACAGCTTATTAACCGGGAACGCAACGATTATGTTTCCTCCTTAAATACATTGAGTGAAGGCATTAAAAGTATCTACGCATTGTCTCTTCTGGAGGCATATATTGACGAGGCAGATACTCTTCCCTGCATTATTCTGATGGAGGATCCGGAAATCTATCTGCATCCGCAGCTCCAGAAGGTGGCAAGTGAGATCCTTTACCGCCTGTCCAAAAAGAATCAGGTGATCTTCTCCACACACTCTCCAAATCTGATCTTTAACTTCTCTTCCAAACAGATCAAGGAGGTACTGCTGGATGAGGAATATTACACCACCGTACGGGAGGAGACGGACATAGACCAGATCCTCGATGACCTGGGTTACACCGCCAATGATCTGATGAATGTCAGCTTTGTATTTATCGTGGAGGGCAAGCAGGACAGCAACCGTCTTCCGATGCTTCTGCAGAAATATTACTCCGAGATTTACGACGAGGATGGAAATCTGAAGCGGATCACGATCATTCCGGTAAACAGTTGTACCAATATTAAAACCTACGCAAATCTGAAATACATTAATAAACTATATTTAAAGGATCAGTTTTTGATGATCCGGGACAGCGATGGCAAAAATCCAAAATATCTTAAAAAACAGCTTTGCAGCTACTATGGCCAGCGTGCCAAAGAAGATGCCGGCAACCTGCCAAAGGTAGAACCAAAAAATGTCCTGATCCTGAAGTATTACTCCTTTGAAAATTATTTTCTGGATCCAAAGATCATGACAAAGATCGGCGTTGTCAAAAGTGAAGAAGATTTTTATAATATTCTTTACAAAAAATACAAAGATTACCTATTTAAATTAAATAGTATGAAACGCATGCAGCGGATCAATAATATACGTATTAAGAGCAAGCAGGACATCAAGGATAATATGGAGCTGATTAAAATTTATGTACGCGGGCATAATCTGTTTGATATCTTTTATGGACGTTACCACGGTCAGGCAGAGCAGGAGATCCTGCAGAAGTATATTGACGTGGCTCCGCGGGAAACCTTCCAGGATATCTTTGATGCCATTGACTCATTTGTTTATTTTGAAAACAGAAGAAAATAGGTTGACATTATAAACGATTTCGATATAATGTATGGTATGTATGTCTTCACTATTCTACAGGAGTGGTGAATCGGGTTTTGCAAAAAAAGTGTTTGATGAGGTGCAAAATGGAAAATCAGTATATTATAAAGGGCGGAAACCCTCTTCACGGTGAAGTTGTAATCGGCGGTGCCAAAAACGCTGCTCTTGGTATTCTCGCTGCTGCCATCATGACCGATGAGACAGTGACGATCGACAATCTTCCAAATGTAAGAGATATCAATGTCCTTCTTACGGCTATAGAGAGTATTGGTGCTACCGTAAAGCGTCTGGGACCTCACGAGGTACAGATCAACGGAAGTACTATTTCTGATGTTACAATAGATTATGACTCCATTCGTAAAATACGGGCATCCTATTATCTTTTAGGTGCTCTTCTTGGCAAATATAAAAAAGCTCAGGTTGCTCTTCCCGGCGGTTGTGATATCGGAAGCCGTCCGATCGACCAGCATCTGAAGGGCTTTCGTGCCCTGGGTGCCACGGTCAATATCGAGTATGGTATGATCAATACCTTTGCCGATGCACTGGTGGGCAATCATATTTATCTCGATGTGGTATCGGTAGGTGCCACGATCAATATCATGCTTGCATCCTGTATGGCACAGGGTCGTACTGTTATTGAGAATGCCGCCAAGGAACCACACATCGTAGATGTTGCCAACTTCTTAAACAGCATGGGTGCCAATATCAAGGGTGCCGGTACTGACAAGATCCGTATTGACGGTGTGGATCGTCTCCATGCCAGCGAGTATTCCATTATTCCGGATCAGATCGAAGCAGGTACTTTTATGGTTGCCGCTGCTGCTACCAAGGGTGATGTACTGATCCGCAATGTTATCCCAAAGCATCTGGAGGCTATTTCTGTCAAGCTGATCGAGATTGGTGCAAAGGTCGAGGAGTTTGATGATGCGGTCCGCGTATCTGCAGATGACCGCTTGGGACATACGCAGGTCAAGACTCTGCCATATCCTGGTTTTCCAACAGATATGCAGCCTCAGATTGCGACACTTCTGGCTCTTTCCAACGGAACCAGCACTGTTACCGAGAGTATTTTCGAGAATCGTTTTAAATATGTAGATGAGCTTGCCCGCATGGGTGCCAATATCAAGGTCGAGGGAAATGTTGCGATCATCGAAGGTGTCACCGGTCTGACCGGAGCCTCTATCACAGCACCTGATCTTCGTGCCGGTGCTGCACTTGTTGTTGCCGGTCTGGTGGCTGACGGATTTACGACCGTGGATTCTATCCACTTTATCGAGCGTGGATATGAAGATTTCGACAAAAAGATGACAGCTCTTGGCGCATGTATGGAGAAGATTCCTGTGGACGACGAGCGAGAAATGCAGAAATTCAAAATGAAAGTTGGATGAAAATATCCACAAAATTATAATAAAAATGATTGAATGTATTGAAAAAGCGGAAACTGCTTCTTACGTTTCCGCTTTTCTTCTTTTATTTTCAAATTTATTCACAAAATCCACTGTAATCTCATTCTAATTTCACAATTTGCACTTTTTTAACATATTTCTTTCACATCCACGTCCGGTGCCATGGCTAAATTCACGATCAGACCGTCCATTTTCACAATAGGGTTGCTTTGATCTGTGGGATTTGTATCTACCATTCTCGCACGCTTCTGATTGGATAAGACCACCTCACACCCAATATAAAACGAACCAACCCCCTCCATAAATACTGCAAGATATGCAGGATCAAACTTTTCCCGCTCCTGCTGCAGCATCCGAAACACCTCAAATGGACAATGTGGCTCCCGGTAAACTCTGGCTGAAGTCAACGCGTCATAATAATCAGCAATGGCAACAATCTTAGCGAAATCATCAATCTCATCCGCTTTTAATACATTGGGATACCCGGAACCATCGCATCTCTCATGGTGCATCAGGGCAGCATTCATAATCCTTTCATCTAACGGATGCTTCTTAAGAAAGTCATATCCTTTCTGTGGATGCTGTTTGATCAGCTCATATTCTTCATCTGTCAGCGACCCTGCTTTTTTGATGATCTTGCCCGGGATTCCCATCTTCCCCACATCATGCAGCAGTCCTGCCAGTGTCAGGATATCCTGCTCCTCCTCCGGCATGTGCATCCAGTTTGCAAACTCGTGACAGAGTATCGCTACATTCAGACTATGTATATATGTCAGATCATCATATCTCCGGACCCTTCGCAGCATCCGAAACGTATGAACCGGATCATCACTCAGTGCAATGATCTCTCTGGTTTCCTTCAATAGCTTGTTGGTGTTAAGATCCTCGTCCTCCCTGACGATATACTCCGACAATGACTTTTCCAAAAGCTGCGCCGATTTGATAACCCGTTCGTTAAATAACCGGTAATCCCTTGACTTTCTGGCGGAACCCGACTTGTCCTCCGGCAAAAATTTCCATTCCATCTCCCTGTCTCCTTCGTAATTGTGTCAATACGATATCCCTATTTTATTATGTTTAAATGAAAATATCAAGTCATCCTCTTTCTTGCAAAAGTTCCGAAAAAAGCGTATTATATAGAGTGAGATAATTTAGATGTTTTGGCAGAGTTTTTCTGCAGCAGAATCTACAATTTGAGAAAGGGTATGGTATTTCTATGGGCTCAAAAAAAGGATGTTTTATTGTATTTGAAGGTATTGATGGCAGTGGCAAATCCACACAGATTTCTCTGTTACAGGAACATATTCAGGGACACTCCATCAACTGTATGACTACCATGGAGCCAAGCAATGGACCGATCGGCACCTTGCTCCGCCAATTCCTTTCCGGCCGTATCAAGGGTGAAGAAACCACTTTGACGGCACTTTTTGCAGCAGACCGTCTGGATCATCTGAACAATCCGGTCAATGGTATCTGCAAGCTTCTGGATGATGGCATTGCCGTGCTTTCTGACCGCTACGTTTTTTCCAATTATGCATATCAGAGTGTGTCTGTTCCTCTGGAATGGATCATGAAATGCAATGAGATGGCAAATGAAATTGTCCGTCCGGACTGCCATATTTTTATAGATGTCTCACCGGAAACCGCGATGGAACGTGTGACCAAGGGGCGCCACCAGACGGATATTTATGAGACAAAAGAACGTCTCACCGATGTCAGGGAACGTTATCTTGATCTGATCCACCGGATGGAGGACGTGGAAAATATTATTATTGTTGACGGAAACCGTTCCCCGCAGGAAATCTCCGATGAGATCTGGGCAAAGGTCTGTCACTACTTTGTATAGAACTATCATTCCGTCTCAAATTAACGACAGCAGATTCACTACCACGAAAGGAGGAGTTGTATGGATCTACGGGTAAACCAGTTACAGCAGCCGGCACAGATTGAATCCAAAGCCTCTGTTCCGGAATCGGATGGCTCCTTTCGTTTCACACTGCTCAGCAGTATTCAGGAGCAGGAGCTTCAGGCAAGTCTCGCCGTCATGATGGAAGATATTACCCAGCAGGGCAATAAACTCAGCCGCCGGATGGATATCCGGGATATGAAGCTGTACCGCAAGATGATCAAAGAATTTATGAATGAGATCGTCACCCACTCCCACTCCTTCAGCCGTAAAAACTTTCTCGACAAAAAGGGGCGTCACAGGGTCTACGGTATGGTAAAGCTTATCGACCAGGCTCTGGACGATCTTGCAGAGGAGCTTATGCAGGAAGAAAAGGACCATCTGGCGATATTAAATAAAATCGGTGAAATTCAGGGAATGATCCTTGATCTTTTTACCTGATCATTATAAACAGGAGGCATTTATGGCAAATTTTAAAGATATCATCGGACAAAAGCAGGCAAAAGAGCATTTCCAGACAGCCATTGAAACTGGAAATATTTCTCATGCTTACATTATCAACGGAGAGACCGGTTCCGGACGCCGCATGCTGGCAGACGCCTTTGCAAAGGCACTCCAATGCGAAAAACATCCAAACGCTGATTCCTGTGATGGATGCAAGTCCTGTCATCAGGCCGAGTCCGGCAATCATCCGGATATCCGCTATATTACTCATGAAAAGGCAAGCATCAGTGTCGATGATATTCGTGAGCAGCTCAACAATGATATCCAGATCAAGCCATACGGCAGTGAGCATAAGGTATACATTATCCCGGAAGCCAATAAAATGACGGAACAGGCGCAGAACGCTCTTCTGAAAACCATTGAGGAGCCTCCGGCATACGCAGTCATTCTTCTTCTCACGGATAATCTGAATGCACTTCTGCCGACGATCCAGTCCAGATGTGTTACGATCAA
>JBNMJP010000082.1:0-8006 GCA_050873905.1 Jutongia sp.
CGGTATTTGGGGTAATGTTTTCCTCTGCAGCAGGCTCGTAAGCGCCGGAGAGACGTTCATAACCGGGATCATTTTTCTCCGGTGGAAGCTCGCTTGCGGCAGGAGAAGTCTGGGTGGAAGCGGTCTCGGATGAGGAGACAGTATTTCCGGTGGCGGCGGAGACAGTCTGTGGGAAACCCGACAGGGACGAAAGGATCATAGAAACGCTCAGCAAGGTGCTGATCAAAACTTTTTTTCTCATAAATACCTCCTACGTATCGTTAAAAATTTTTATGATAAAAATATTTCATTAAAGTTTTATGTGTGAATTGATATGTATCAGATGCTCAATGCAGGCATTATAGGAAAATTTTTTGTCAAAAATGTGATGCAGAGAGGAAAAGTTCTATGGTTCCCCTGTGTCACCGTGTGCCTGCCGTAACATATATTTATAGGTAGAAAAAAAGCCCCAACCCGATAGATATCTATCAAATTAGGACCTTCAATGCGCGATCAGGGGTTCGAACCCTGGACACCCTGATTAAGAGTCAGGTGCTCTGCCAGCTGAGCTAATCGCGCTTACTCGTCTTTGCGACAACGAATTCATTATATACAACATTATGACAAAATGCAACCCCTTTTTTGAGAAAAATACAAAAAATGTGAAATTTTATTGAAGAAAAGTACGGAAGTCTTTGCAAGGTATAGGAATCGTGCTATAATTACCCCAAAAATATTAGAAAAAGAAGGAATTCATATGTATAGAAAAAAATCAGTAAAGGGTATCCATTGTTTTTTGGTTCTGCTCTTGTGTGTCAGTATGCTTTCCTGGCCGGTGGGAGATGTACAGGCTGTGGGCAAGACCACTGCAACGGTGAGTAAGCGTTCCAAAACCACTGCAGAGCTTACGATCCGGAAAATTTCCGGTGTGACAGGATATCAGGTATTTCTGTCCAAATCCCGTAAAGGGAAATATGCACAGGTCGGAGCCACCAGGACATCCTCTTTTAAACTGAGCAAGCTCAAGAAAAATAAAGCATATTTTGTAAAAATCCGTGCTTATAAGACTTCCGGTTCCAGAATCGTGACCGGTAAGTATTCCGGGATCGTTAAGATCAGTAAGTATATGACGGTAACCACAGCGGATAAATATGCGGCACAGGTGCTGGAGCTTGTCAATGCGGAGAGGGCCAGGGAGGATCTGCCTGTATTAAAGTCCAGCGAAGCTTTAAACAAAGCCGCCAATATCCGGGCAAAGGAGCTGGTTGCAGAAAATTCGCCAAACAGACCGGATGGCAGAAACGGTTGCAGCGTTCTCACGGATCAGAAGATTGTTTACGAAACAGCAGGAGAAAACATTGCTTCCGGCTGCAAGACACCGAAGGATGTGGTAGCCAAGTGGATGGGAGATGCCGGCCATCGCGCTCAGATCATGTCTTCTGACTACACCTATATGGGAGTGGGATATTATGCAACCACAAAAGGGGATAAATATTATTGGTCCCAGCTTTTTATGAACTAATCAGAATGAGTATTAAAAAAATCAAAAAATTTGAAAAAAGGGGTTGCATTCTTCAGAAGAATCTGTTATTATAGCAAAGTCGCTTGCGAAAGCACAGCGACACGAGCGCGATTAGCTCAGCTGGCAGAGCACCTGACTCTTAATCAGGGTGTCCAGGGTTCGAACCCCTGATCGCGCACTACAGTATGAAGCATCTGATGTCTATCAGGTGCTTTTTTTGGTCTATAGGACTCTTGCTTTTTATTGATATATAAGAAAAATGACATCGTTGGTTACTTGAAAAAATGGACTGTATGATGTAGACTGTAAAATATAAAACGAAAGGAGGAAAATGAAGTTTTTAACTTAAGCAGCGTATGAAAGGAGAAAAAATGAGAATAACAAAGAAAGTGATGGCTGTATTGCTGGCGGCTTCATTGGCGTTTACATCAGCAGTACCGGTAAGTGCAGAAAAAGGGTATGATACAGACAATGGCCAAAAATGGGATGGACTGAAGATTATTACATCAGAGGTACCGACACCGGACAACGGAGATATTTGTTTTGACAGTGATAAAAACATTATCTGTAATCCAAACGTAAAGTTTCAGCTGGATTGTGTGATCGATGCAAAGTGGAGTGTATCACCGGCAAATACAGGTGTGTCAGTGGATGCCAGTGGAATGGTGGTCGTTAAATCTGATGTGCAGAAAAATACTACATATACGATCACTGCAACACCTGAAAATATTCTAGGTGAGGGAAAGTCAGCAACGATTAAGGTTACTATTCCGTCAGATGCAGTGCCTGCGCAGGTGACAGGCATACGTTATGCGGACACAATGGAAAAAGAAGGTGTTGCCTCTTTATCAGAGGACAAGAAGACGATTACGGTAACAGGTGCATGGGAGCTCCCAATTGAGACAGTGGTATCTCCGTCTTATATTGCAGAACAGAGCACCGTTTACGCAACAGATAGAGATAATCCTTCGATTAAAGTACAGGGAAACACTCTGTCCACAGAAGGAATCAGTGGAACAGATAATAAGATCAACTGCACGGTTGGTGAATCGACAGAAACAATTCCACTGAAGGTTAAGGTCGTTGCAAATAAGTTTGATCTTAATATTACCAGTGAAGATACTAAGATCGATCGGACGGAAACAGATCCGGTTGCTACACTTTCCATGGATCAGATGGTAGAGTTTGACATTACGCAGAATTCGGAGCACGCTTTAGATGATTATGGAAAGACTCAGGTATCACAGTATGCGTTTAGTGTGACAGGAAATACAGTAAAACCGGGAACGAGTGCAAATCAGTATATTGTTACGGATGAGAGTGGAGACAATAAGATTGCAACGATTCAAATTGTTGGCAAAGGATCAAATATGAGAGCGGTTGTCCGTACCGAGAAGATTGGAACGGACGCAGACACCAGCAAGTGGAAATTGCAGAACACAGTCCTCACATTGACCTTTAAAAAGAGTTCCGATGCTGCAGTGAGCAGTAAATCCGTCACCCTGAAATATTCTTTGACGAATGCTACCTTTAATACGGTTGGAATAGACTTTGAGAAGGGTGGACTGCAGAAGGATCGTGATTTTGCCGTCTATGAGGAAGAAGTATCCTTTAATGGAAATACGCAGAAGATGCCGGTTTATTATTTTGAATCTGATGAAACCGATGAGTATGGAAATATTATAGATAATCCGCTTTATCTGTCCAAGTTCACATTTGCAAATGGTGAATATAAGTCTACGGTAAATTCCTTTAACCAGGATAAGGAAAATGGATTTGATCGTAAAAATCCGCAGTATGTAATAGAGTATAATCTCTCTGACATTGATATCGTGGATGCCAAGAAAAATAAAACCATTGGCATTGAGGGCGAAGATGTGGATGCCCAGCAGCGTCTGACTTATACAGATGAAAACGGAGATGAGCATTGTGATGCACTGCTTCGTAAAGGTATTGGTTATAAGCTGCTCACAGTAAGTTATACACCTAAGAATGAAACTACCGTGAAAAAAGAAAACTATATTATTCGTTTTGTTTCAAAGAGTAACGATGTAAAAGATCATATCTCTATGGTTAAAAATTCGGCTAAAGATACGATGTATAATTTATTGGAAGAAACTGTTCACGTACGCAGAGGTGAGTCGGTTGTCCCGGTATATACTACAGAACTTGCGAATGGAAAGAGGGAGACAAAGACTTCGACATTGACAGATCCGTTTTTGACCTATACTGTGCAGGATGATTATGCACTTGCATTTACGGATGGCGCAGGCGTATACCGGTTAAGCGGACGTTCTAATGGCAAGACGACAGTTGTTGTACAGGGAAAGGTTAATAAATCAGACAAGGTATCCTTCCAGATTTATGTCAATAAGGATGCCTATGAATATGAATCAGAGTCCTTTAATATCGATTTCTCTGCAGCACAAAATCAGGGCTTAATGGATTCTAATGCTAAGATCAATGGAAAGCAGAATTCTGTGCCAATTAATGTGAAGGTACAGAAAGCAGGTGCAGGACTTCCTGATCTTAAATGGCAGCTGGAGATTGTGAATGACGATGAAAAGAGTGGCTTTAAGCTGTTGGATCCCTCTATAGCAGAGATTGAACCTGGTGATGAAGCTGGTTCTGCTGTGATCAAAACAAAGAAGAGTGCAAATGACAGGATATATGTAAAAGTATATGATGCAAATCAAGAGAATACTCAGTTGGCATCGAAATCGTTCACGATCGGAGAAGTTGATGCAACAGGCATTTCAGAGATTGCAGAGCTTGTTGAGGACGGAAAAGATGCCGTTGTAAAGAAGACTAAGGAAAATGCCGGTGTTTGTGGCACGGGTGATACTTTCAAGCTGACAGCAGCAAAATATAGTCCTCAGAATGCAACTCAGTTATCGGGAAAGCTTGTCTGGTCTTCAAGTGATCCGGAGATTGCCACGGTAGAAAGTGATGGAACAGTAACAGCATTGAAGGCTGGAAATGTAGAAATCCGTGCAAACTATACAGTTTCTGGTACACCAACCACTTACACATATGCATTGACGGTTGAGACACGGGAGGTTCCGGTTACATCCATTGAGTGTAAAGAAACATTGGAGCTCACAAGAATTGGTGCGTCTATGAATCTGGAAGCTTCTGTATTGCCGAAAGATGCAACGAATACAGCACTGAGATATGAAGTGATTGAGGGGACAGATATTGTAGAGGTATCGGATAAGGGAGTTGTTACCGGAAAGAAGGTTGGTACGGCCAAGGTTCGTATCTCCTCTGTCGGAACTCCGACAGTTACGAAAGTGGTTACTGTGACTGTAAAGGGCGAAGGGGATCATCCGACGAGTACAGGAACACCGCTTCCGACCCAGGTACCGACTGAGAAGCCGACCGAGACACCAAGCCAGACACCGAGTCAGACGCCAAGTCAGACGCCAAGCCAGACTCCGGCAGCAACAGTAACACCTTCAACAAATCCGGGTACACAGACTACAGGAAATGTAGATAATGCAGCAAAGCCTGCAAAGGGCAAGGTTGTTTCTGTAAAGAATGTTAAGGGCAAGAAGGCAAGGGTAAAGGTAAAAGCTGTGAAGGGTGCGATCGTATATCAGATCACATACAGCACAAAGAAGAACTTTGCCGGTGCAAAGAGCGTAAAGACTGCTAATACATCATATGTTTTGAAAAAGCTCAAAAAGGGTAAGACATATTTTGTAAAGGTAAGAGCCTATAATTCATATGGATATGGTGCATATTCAGCAGCTAAGAAGGTAAAAATTAAAAAATAATCCATTCGCTGATTGAGTGGATCAACAGACTCCGCAGTATGTTTTGTACTGCGGAGTTTTTTTGTTTGATTTAGGAAGTTATTTGTTTCTTGTCAAGAAACTTTTATACAGGGTTTGCCCACTTTTGTCTGATCTGTTGAAAAAACACGAAAGAATGGTATACTTGTATATGAGACAAAAGACGGCGGGGAGATACCGGCCGTAGGATGGACAGATTACAGAATGGAGGTTCCACGATGATAGCAAAGAAAATGGTAAAATATGTAGAGGGCAGTTCTGTCACCAGAGCGATGTTTGAGGAAGGCAAAAAGATGGCTGCCAAGTATGGGGCAGAGAATGTCTATGATTTCAGTCTGGGTAATCCCAGTGTGGAGCCGCCGGAAGCGGTAAAAAATGCGATCTGTGAGATTTTAGAGCAGGAGCCGCCTTGTTATGTCCATGGATATATGAATAACTCAGGCTATGAGACAGTCAGGAGTGCCATCGCAGATTCTTTAAATAAGCGTTTCGGCACATCCTTCGCGGAGAAGAATATTCTCATGACCGTAGGTGCCGCAGGCGGGTTAAATGTGGTTTTAAAGACGCTGCTTGATCCGGAGGATGAGGTGATCGCCTTTGCGCCGTATTTTGGAGAATATAACAACTATGTGGCAAACTTCGATGGCAAAATGGTTGTAGTATCTCCAAATCCACCGACATTCCAGCCGAATGTGACAGAGTTTGAGAGTAAGATCACTCCAAGGACAAAAGCTGTCATCGTGAATAATCCGAACAATCCCACCGGTGTTGTTTACAGTGAGGAGACCATCAAAGCGATGGCAGAGGTGATGGAGCGCAAGCAGAAGGAATACGGCACAGAGATTTATCTGATCGCAGATGAGCCGTACCGAGAGCTTGCTTATGATGGCGTTACGGTGCCATATCTGACGAAATATTATGACAATACGATCGTGGGTTATTCTTATAGTAAATCCCTGTCCCTGCCGGGAGAGCGTATCGGTTATCTGGTAATCCCGGATGAGGTGGATGATTTTGAAAATGTAATCTGCGCGGCAAATGTGGCAAACCGTATTCTGGGCTTTGTCAATGCCCCTTCTCTAATGCAGCTTGCCGTGGCAAAATGTCTCGATGAGCAGACAGATGTGGCAGCCTATGACAGAAACCGTAAAATGCTTCTGGATGCACTGACGGAGTATGGATATGAGGTAGTTAAGCCGGAGGGAGCCTTTTATCTTTGGGTAAAGACATTAGAGGAAGACGATACGGCATTTGTGGCGAAGGCGAAGGAGTACAATCTGCTGGTGGTACCGGGCAGTTCCTTTATGTGTCCGGGTTATGTGCGTATCGCATACTGCGTGGATCCGGAGATGATCAAGAGATCCCTGCCTGCGTTTGAGAAGCTGGCAAAGAGTTATCAGTAAAACAATATACATAGAAATGAGGACGACGAATGAGTACATGGAGAGATAATTTACGGACCATCGAGCCATATGTGCCGGGGGAGCAGCCAAACCTGCCGGATATGGTCAAACTGAATACCAACGAGAACCCATACCCGCCATCACCAAAGGTGGCAGAGACATTAAAGAGCTTTGACTGCGACAGTCTCCGCCTCTATCCGGATCCAAATTCGCAGGTTCTGGTGGATGCGCTGGCAAAGCGGTATGGCCTGGACAGTGACCAGGTATTTGTCGGCGTTGGCTCGGACGATGTACTTGCCATTGCCTTTATGACATTTTTTAATTCAGGGAAACCGATCCTGTTTCCGGATATCACCTATTCCTTTTATGATGTCTGGGCAGAGCTGTTCCAGATACCATATGAGAGGCTGGCTCTGGACGATCATTTTGATCTGATCCCGGAGGATTATTATAAAGAAAACGGCGGTGTCGTGATCGCTAATCCGAATGCACCGACAGGTGTGCTGCAGAGTCTGGATTTCCTGCGGGATGTGATCGAGCATAACCGGGATGTGGTGGTCATCATTGATGAGGCGTATGCGGACTTTAGCGGCAGCTCTGCACTGGAGCTGACCAAAGAATATGACAATGTGCTGATCGTACAGACTTACTCGAAATCCCGTTCACTGGCGGGCATGCGTATCGGATATGCCATGGGCAATCCGGAGCTGATCCGTGCCATGAATGATGTGCGTTATTCTTACAACAGCTATCCGATGACCAGACTTTCCGTGGCACTGGGCAAGGCGGCACTGGAGGATGAGGCATATTTCCGGGAGACCGTAGCAAAGGTGATCGAGACAAGGGAGTGGACCAAAAAAGAACTGAAGCGGCTGGGCTTTTCCTTCCGGGATTCCCAGACGAACTTTATCTTTGCGACCCATGAGAGCGTACCGGCACAGACCATTTTTGATGCGCTCCGGGAGAAGCATATCTTTGTGCGGCATTTCGGACAGAAGCGGATTGACAATTATCTGAGAATCTCTATCGGAACGCAGGCGGAGATGGAGCGGTTTATCAGGGAGACAGAACAGATCATAGCTCAGAACAGATAATGAAAATGTGGCAGGATGATAGTTTTATAAGTCTTAAAAAATGTAAAATAGGTATTGCAATCGCGTGAAAAATGTTGTAAACTATTGATTCGTGATACGTTTATTTTTCCTTGTTCTCTCCTGTCAGGGTAAAGCATGCAGGGACATGCCGCAGCCGGTTATCACACGGGGGCGGAGCCATGGAGAGAGCCAGAGACCAAAAGGAGGTACA
>JBNMJP010000083.1:0-7990 GCA_050873905.1 Jutongia sp.
GAATATTGGTTGCTACATACAGCATGTTAAATGCTGTAGCAGTTGCCATATTCTTAATCTCATCTTTGCCCTGATTTACATCAAGATCCTTAATTCCAATAGTATACTGACCATCTTCAGTCATTTTTACATCAGTAACCTTTGCACCTTTCATAATCTTGGCATCTTCCGGCTTATTGTCCCACTTGTTTTTCTTCTGGTTATAAGCTACAACCTTACCACCAAGATAGATGTTGCATCCGTTATAGTCCTCCAATGCAACATTGTTTTCTTTTGCCCACTCAATATACTTCTTTTCAGAGTAATTCTTATCATCGGCAAACTCGTCACGACACGACCAGTTATCCATCTGAAAACCTACTCTTGCCTTGAATGCTCCACCTGTTGCAATAGTTGCTGTCTCTGTGCCCTTTTCTGTTGCCTCTGCACTTGCAGTACTGAAGTCAAGCCCGGAACCGAGCGAAACCATCATTGCTGCTGAAAGCACAAATGACAAGGCCTTTTTGAAACCTTCTCTCATTGTAAATACCTCCTTTTGCTGCTATTTGGAGCGGTCATGAGAAAAACGCACTCACACACAGCTTATTTTATATCATATTATACCAAAACAAAATAAGCTTGGCTATAACAAACCTCTTTTTTTTTATAATAATTTTTCCACATCATTTACAGGAAAGATTAGATGTTTCAGCTATTGACACTCCCCCTCTTTTTCTCTAAAATCGAATATAAGAAACTGTCATTTTGTATTCCGTCACATCTTGCGGACATCATAAAAATCACAGAAATGGGGATTATATCAATATGGATCAAAATAAATTATTAGAGTGTATGGAGGAGATCAAGACCATCGCACAGTCACAGCAAAATCAGATGACAAAGGAGGAAATACACCGGTATCTTTCCGATATGGAGTTGCAGGAAGACCAGTTTGATGCCGTCTACCAATATCTAGCGATGAATGGTATCACCATTTCCGGCTACCATCCTTCCACCTTCTTTCCAAGTGCACCTTCTCCGGATGATGATACTGCTTCTAAAAATCAAGAGACGAAGCACCGCATATCCAAAGCAGAACGTAATCTGGAGCTTTACCGCCGGGAGGTTTCCGCACTGACATCCCACAGTGGTGCGGAGCTTGCCGCACTCTGGGACTGTTTCCTTGCCGGTGATGCTTCCACCAAAGAAGCTCTGGTCCACGAACAGCTCGATAAGGTATTCCGGATTGCGAAATCCTACGAGAAACGAGGGATTGCTTTAGATGAAATGATCGCAGAAGGCAATATCGGTATTCTGATGGCTCTGGAACGGATCGGAAGCACTCCTGCCGATTTCCGTAAAGAAACTGCACCGGATCTGGACCGGATCCATTCTGTGATCGAGGAAGAGATCCGCCTTGCCATTGAAAATATGATCGATTCCGTCACCGCAGCCAAGGACTTGGAAAGCACCGTTCTTGCCAAGACAAATCTGCTTCACGAGGCAGCAAAATATCTGGCAGAGGAAAACGGCCGGGAAGCAACACCATGGGAACTGGCGGAATATACCAAAATTCCTCTTGCAGAGATTCATGATCTGCTGGATCTGCGTTCCACCTCAGAACGCAAAAGTAAATAAGGAGATTCCATTATGCATTCATCCAACCTCAGTCGAATAGATATCTTACACCAGCTTACCACTCCTCTTCTGGAGTGGTATTCTTCTGCCGCCAGAGATCTGCCCTGGCGGACACCTGCAGGTGAAACCTCAAGGCCAGACCCTTACCACGTCTGGGTTTCTGAGATCATGCTCCAGCAGACCCGCGTTGAGGCGGTGAAGGGATATTATACACGCTTTCTGACAGCTCTTCCCAATATCAAAAGCCTCGCAAATGCACCTCATGATGAGCTGATGAAACTTTGGCAGGGACTTGGTTACTACAGCCGCGCAAACAATCTGCAACGTGCTGACATAGAGATTGAAGAGCAGTTTCGGGGAGAATTTCCCCGGACCTATCAGGAGATTCTGACACTTCCCGGCATCGGGGAATATACTGCCGGTGCCATCGCTTCCATCGCCTTTGGCCAGGCAGTCCCTGCCATTGACGGAAACGTCTATCGGATCTACACCCGCCTTTTTGAAGATGCCTCTGACATTACAAAGGCTGCCTTCAAAAAAATGCTTCGCTCCGAGCTATTAGAAGTGATTCCACCAGAAACACCCGGAATCTATAATCAGGCATGGATGGATCTGGGAGCCACGATCTGTCTGCCAAACGGTGCTCCTCTCTGTGACAAATGCCCTTTTGCTCCCCGGTGCCAGGCGCATTTTCGCAATTCATGGTCTGACTTTCCGGTGAAGCCTCCCAAAAAGAAACGGCGCATCGAGGAAAAAACCATTATTCTTTTGGAATATCAGGGAACCTATCTGGTACAAAAACGTCCTCCAAAGGGACTTCTTGCAGGTTTATGGGAGTTTCCATCCCAGGAGGGTTTCGTATCAACGGGAGAGTTGCAAAAACTTTTGGAACAATGGGATACCAGTGCCGACAGCATTGAGCTTCTCGGAAAAGGAAAGCACATCTTTTCCCATATTGAATGGCGTATGATCGGATATCTGATCCATCTGGACCGGGCTCCGTCCATTCCACTTTCCGAGGACAGTATCTGGATCACTGCAGAAAAAATGCAGAGAGAATATAGCATTCCCTCTGCACTCCGGCTTTATTATTCTAAGATCATTTCAACGAAGTAAACTGCTTCAAAACCTTATCTACTGCATTCTTATCAACGGTAAACTGCATGATGCCATTGACACTGACACGGTAGAAGTTCTGTCCGTCATATGGATAAATGATCATTTTGGTATCTTGTTTGTCCTCGTGAAAGGTAAACTGTGCCACCGGCTTGTTACCCTTCACGGATACCTTCGGATCAATATTGCCGCCCGGCGCCAGATAACTGATCACACCATAGGCTTTGGTAAATTCGTCTGCATCCACTGTCTTTCCGTCACTCTTTACGGTATACGTATACTCCGTATCTGACTTTTTCTTTGTCTTGGAAACATCATAGGTATACTTTTTCCCCTGATAAGAAAGCTCTACCTGATTCAACTTCTGCTGGTCTCCTGCGTAAAGTCTCTGATATACACAATCAAGAGGATTGATGGTGATCATCTTGCTGACACTGGCAGCTTCCATCAGATAAATGCCATCTTTTCCCTTCATCCTGACATAGTAGCTGCTCTTGTCACTGTTTTCTTTTCCAATATATAACGTCACATTCTTTTTAGCAGTCCGGAAGGTTACCGTATATTGCGGCTGATCCAGACCATATTTCTTTTCTAAGGCAGTGTCCCTTTTGTAGGACACACCTGCATTAAAGCTTATATTGGTATAGCTGCCAAATAAATTCTGCAGTCCATCCTTATCCCCGGCTACCGGCTGTGTATACGGCTGTTTAATGGACCATCCGTAAATGTCCTTGTATGGAGAATTCTTTTCATCATACTCCGCCTCAAAATTCTTGCCCTTCTGCTTCTCCACCTTCAGATACCGGATCTCATCCGCCTGCACGGATGGAACATCCGGCACTGTCATAAGATCTCCCAGACTGTAATCAAAGCTGCTGTAAAGAGACGTAGAGATCAGATAAACTTTCTTTTCATCTCCACCGCAGTAAGCATACCGGCCACCACCGGACACCGACTCCATTCCTACATATATCGTCGTTTTCTGCCCAGAGGTGTCTGTCACAGTAACCGTCAGATCCGGTTTGTCCAGATTGTACTGCGTCAGATCGTCACAGCTTGCAGTAACCGTTTTCGTTGCTTCCACACCGGTTGTCTCATCGACCATATCTGTAATTTTATCCTGATTTAATGGATATTTCTTATCAGAAGACAGTTTCCAGATTTTTCCATCCTTTTCAAAGGTCAGGGAAGATTTTTCTCCCTGATATTCTACCTTGTTAATATCATCGGAAGAAAGCTGAAATAATTCTTTTGCACTCTCTTCGGCTTTTTGCGCCTTTTCCTGCGCTGCCTGATGACGTATTAATGCATAATATCCCACACCGGCAGCAATGAGCACCAGACAAAGCACCAGAAGTGTCACCGTTTGTCTCTTTTTTCTGCTCATAGTTTATTTTCTCCTCCTTGTAAACCAGATTGTAAAGCCTGCCAGTAATAATCCAACCGGTACAAGAATCACAAGAACAATTGACCAGAGAATTGCACTGCCGGCACTCATGGTGATCGTGGAATAAGATAAGCTCTTTGCCTCAATGGACGTTGCTGTGGTACCATCTTTGGAATCTCCCAGCATACCACTGATCACATTCTGCATGAGATCATCCTGTACCTCATTGGTAGCAATGACCGTCAGCTTCGTAGTACCTTCATCCACCGTCTCCTCCGCATAAACACCCGTTGCAAACGGTCCGTTCAGATCTCCCTTCTCTTTCTCGGTGTTCTGGGAACTTGGATCTTTCTTCAATAACGACTGCTTGGATGTAGTCAGAATGTCTGTTAATTTCAAACCACTTCTGAGAGAAGAGCCTTTCTGCTCTTTAATGCTCTGGGAAGAGCCAATTACCACATAGTCCTTATCTCCAAACTTTGACATAACATCTGCATCTGTATTGATGGTCGGAACGATCCAGTTGAGATAATTCTCGTAATGACCTACCCCTTCATAAATAATCCCCTTCTGAATACTCATGCCATAGTAGTCAAGGATCTCATCCATATTTGGAGTATCCTTCTCCACATATCCAGGCATCAGGATTGCCGTACCACCCTTTTTCAGATAATCCATGAATACTGTTTTTTCACTGTCACGCAGATCACTCTGTGGGCCATACTCAATCAGCAGAGAACAATCATCCGGCACTTTCTTCTGGGTTACCAGGGAGATATCCTTGACATCCACATTCATCTTCTCCAAAGTTTTGGAAAGAGAATCACTGAGACTCTGCTCATCATGACCTGTTACAACATAAATCTTTTTCTTGTCCGTAGAAAGCACATTCTGGATTGCAGAAGTAATCTGTCCCTCCACATCCAGATACTGCTCTGAGCTTCCGCTTGTATAATAAGAATACTGATCCGAATACAGCATCTCATCATTGGAAACATATTTTGCAGCCCCTGTTGTTTCATCTACCACGATCACATCATTGCCGGAAACGGCATCATCCACATACTTCTTAGAAAAGTTTGGATAAACCACCGGATCCTTGGTCACCACCTTAATATGATCGGAAACCTTATTGTACTGCTTGATCACACGCTGGATATAATCCTGCTCCTCACCCTTTGTCACCATGTAGTAGATGGTAATGTCATCCTTGACATCCTTTAATACCTTTTGTGAATCTTTGGTTAATGTAAACAAGCTGTCTGATGTCAGATCTGTGGACAGATCCAGTTTATTAAATACCATATTTAAAACAACCACCAGCGCAATGACGATCACGGTGATCACGGAACTGTACGCCCCTGACTTAAACTGCCGGCTGGTAAAAGATTTTTTAATCTTTCCCGGCTCTTTATTCTGGGTCAAATTTTCTTTCTTTTCGCTCATCATTTACCTCATTTCCGCACTGCTTTCTGTGCCTGATATATTAGTTATATCTCTTTTTCCGGATACTCTGGATCGTCAGAAATACAAACAAAAACGCAACGCTCACATAATACACGATCACGTCATATTTCAGGACACCCAGTGTAAAATCATCAAATTTGGATGACAATGCAGCGCAGTTCAGAATATCAGCTACAAGTCCCTCATACAGAGAAGATTTCACTGCATAGATGATCCAGATCGCTGCTTCTCCCAGCACTGCCAGAATCACTGCAACCGTTATATTATGCATCATATAATAAGCCACTGCTGCCACAATGATCCATACTACTGACAGAATCGCTGCCTGGGAAAGTTTATCCGATGGAAGTGCTCCTGCGATGCTGGATACCAGAACACTCATCAAAAGCACCAGGAACGATACGACCGCTGCGATCGGCTGACTCTCTGTCAAGGAGGACACGAATGTACCAATGGCAATATATGCCGCACCCAAAAGGAAGAATCCGATCAGAGCACTATAGGCCGGTGCAAGCTGCACACTGTCCGGACCATAATGTCTTAACAGCAATGGATACAGTCCCACAAACAGGACACCGATTCCAAATAATGTAAGCAGCGCAAGATACTTTCCAATAATTACACGACCAATAGAAATTGGCGCTGTATACAATAACTGATCCGTCTTCTGATGCTTCTCCTCCGCAAGAACCCTCATGGTAAGAATCGGGATCAACAGCACAAAAAGAAATGTAGAAGAACTTAAGGTTGTCTCAAAATTTCCTACCTTACCATAAAAATTATTTGCCCATGTATAAATACCAATGATCGCTATGAAAAAAGCAAGAAATACAAATCCGATCATGGAATGAAAATACTGCTTTAATTCCTTTTTATAAATCGCAAACATTATTCTTCCTCCTTTTCTGACGAATCATTCTGAATATCTTCTGAAGTCTCAGTCTCAGAAATATTCTCTTCCTGCGGCTGATCCTGCTGTGATTCTTTTTCCTCTTCTAACTCATCTGCCGGCTTCGGCTGTTTTTTCGCCGTCTTCTTGCCACCAAACTGACGGGAGCCACCCTTTGTCAATGCAATGAATGCTTCCTCCAGAGTCGTCTCCTGGCGATGCATCTCAAGGATCGGACAACCTGCCTCCGCCAAAGCAAAGAACACATCCTCGCGAAGATCCTTTTTGTCAATGGAATAAAGAGTCAGGCCAAGAGTCCCCTCCTCCATCTGCTCGTCATATACTACATTCTTGATACCGGAAACGGTACGGAGTGCTCCCTTGATCACCGGTACATCTCCCTTGATCACCAGATGGAGACCATTGGATGCCATATGCATCGTAAGGTTATCCGGTGTATCGCAGGCGATCATCTTTCCTTCATTGATAATAGTGATCTCATCACAGACCGCGCTGATCTCCTGCATAATATGAGAGCTTAACAGGATCGTATGAGACTCGCTGAGATCCCGGATCAACTCACGCATCTGAATGATCTGGTTCGGATCAAGACCTACGGTCGGCTCATCCAGGATCAATATCTCCGGATACCCCATCATGGCTCCTGCTACACCAACCCTCTGCTTATATCCCTTGGACAGATGACGGATCAGTCTCTCGGAGACATCCACGATCTTCGTCCGGTTCATGATCTCATTGACCATGACATCTCTGTCCTTACGAGGTACCTTTTTTAATTCTGCCACAAAATATAAGTATTCACGGACACGCATATCCGGGTACAACGGTGGATTCTCCGGAAGATAACCAATATTTTTACGAACCTGTTCCGGCTCCTCCTCCATATCCACACCGTCGATCAATACTGTTCCCGAGGTAGGTGCGATATACCCCGTGATCATATTCATCGTTGTAGACTTACCGGCACCGTTTGGTCCCAGAAATCCCACTACCTTTCCTGTCTCTACAGTAAAGGAAAGATCGTCCACAGCGGCATGATTTCCATACTGCTTCACCAGATTTTTTACTTCAATCAATGTTTCGTCCTCCAATCTTTGCGGCTCTCCGCAACGTCAAAATCTACTCTATCATAATAATGTCAAAACTTTGTGAACAATCACCCGAAAAAACGAAATCAAAATTCACTCTTGAAAGCAACTTCAAAAATTCTGTCAAAAAAGGAGACCTCCTTCCCGGGAAATCTCCTTTTTATGCAATCATCATCTTTAATAAACTACAAGTCAAGTTTGTCTATCAGCACTTCTCCGGTTCCGGATAATCCACACCAAAAGTCTCTGCTGTCACCTTGATCATCATCTGTGGCTCCATTGGAGCATCGCTGTAATCTGTCTCTACCTCTGCAATCTTATCCACAACATCCTGTCCCTTCGTCACCTTACCAAATGCTGCATATGCGCCGTCCAGATGCGGAGCATCTTTATGCATAATAAAGA